>JAKBAZ010000115.1 GCA_021826255.1 Actinomycetes bacterium | reverse complement strand
GAAGGCGCCGCATGACGTCGTCGGCGATCGACTCTTCAACGAGCAACCGCGACCCGGCGCAGCAGACGTGACCCTGGTTGAAGAAGATTCCGTCGACGATGCCCTCGACCACCTCGTCGAGGGGGGCGTCCTCAAAGACAATGTTCGCCCCCTTGCCCCCGAGCTCCAAGGTGAGGTGGCGCCCCGAACGAGCGGCGATGCGCTGAATCTCTCGGCCGACGTCGGTCGAACCGGTAAAGGCGATTTTGTCCACTCCGGGGTGGGCCACCAGGGCAGCGCCGGTCGACCCGTCGCCGGTGACAATGTTGACGACCCCGGGGGGCAGGTCGGCCTGCTGGAGAATCTCCGCGAGCACGAGGGCGCTCAGAGGGGTTGTCTCGGCGGGTTTCAAGACACACGTATTACCTGCGGCGAGGGCGGGGGCCAGCTTCCAGGCCGCCATGAGTAGCGGGAAGTTCCACGGAATAATTTGGCCCGCGACTCCGAGGGGCCGTGGTGACGTTCCGTACCCGGCGTAGTCCAACTTGTCGGCCCAACCCGCGTAGTAGAAGAAGTGGGCGGCGGCGAGCGGGATATCGACGTCACGAGTCTCTCGGATGGGTTTCCCGTTGTCGAGGGTCTCGACGACGGCCAACTCCCGAGAGCGTTCTTGGATGAGTCGGGCGATGCGATAGAGGTACTTCGCCCGCTCGGAACCGGGTAGATCTCGCCACGTCGAGTCGAAGGCTCGACGAGCACTCGACACCGCCTTATCCACGTCGTCCGCACTCGCTCGGGCGTAGTGCGCCAGAGAATCGCCCGTCGCGGGATTCAGAGTGTCAACGAGTTCGTGCTGTTCGGGCGGCGTGAACTGCCCGTCGAGGAAAAGTCCGTAACTCGGACGCAGTCGGGCGAGGGCGGTCGACTCGGGCGCCGGGGCGTACTCGAGAGACCCGAGGGGAGACACGAGGAAGGAGTCACTCACGAATCAATCCCCCGAGAAGCGTTCGGGGCGCACGTAGGCGCCGAGTTGTTGTTTTGTGCGTTGCATCAAGAGGTCGTTCACGAGCGACGAAGCGCCGAAGCGAAAGAGGTCCGGCGAGAGCCAACGACCACCCACCGTCTCGTTGACGAGTACCAAGTACCTCAACGCGTCTTTCGTCGTCCTTATCCCGCCGGCCATCTTGACCCCGACGAGGGCACCCGTCTCTTCGGCGAAGTCCCTCACGGCTTCGAGCATCACGAGCCCCACGGTCGGAGTGGCGTTGACCGAGACCTTGCCGGTCGACGTCTTGATGAAGTCCGCTCCCGCCCACATAGCGATCCACGACGCCCGCTTCACGTTGTCGAGGGTCACGAGCTCGCCCGTCTCCAAGATCACCTTGAGGTGAGCTCCCCGACAGGCCTCCTTGACGGCCACAATCTCGTCGAAGACGAGCCCGGGTCGACCGGACAGGAACGCTCCCCGGTCGATCACCATGTCGATCTCGTCCGCCCCGGCGTCCACTGCGGCCGCCACATCGGCGAGTTTCACCGCGAGCGGAGCACGACCGGAGGGGAACGCGGTGGCGACGGACGCCACCGCGACGGACGATCCCGCGAGGTGGCGACGGGCGTCAGCGACGAGGTCAGGATAGACACACACGGCGGCGGCACTGGGGGTCGTCGGGTCCGTCGGATCGGGCTGGCGAGCCTTCGCACAGAGGGAGGCCACTCGGCCCGCGGTGTCAGAACCTTCGAGAGTCGTCAGATCGACCATCGAGAGAGCGAGGTCGATGGCTCTCGTCTTCGTGGACTTTTTGAGCGAGCGAGTGGCGAGTTTGTTCACCCGGTGAGCCACCCCCACCGCGTCAACCCCGGCCAGATGGTCGAGGGCCCGGCGAAGTTGAACCTCGTTCGCGAAGTCGGGTCGACGCTCCACGGACGGCACTCGAACTACCCGCTCGAGCACTCCCGACGACGTCACTTCGCTCGTACTCACCGCTCGTCAGGCTAGCGCTACCCCGGGGTCACCTCAGGCGAAGCGCGGTAACTGGTCCTGCGCTCTCCGAGCGTCGAGAGAGGGGGCCGCCGCGTCCTTGGCGCTCAAGAGAGCCTCCCCACTTAAGGGCCAGGGGACACCTAGCGACGAGTCCATGGGGTGAATCTCCAGCTCGTGAGCGGGGTCGTAGGGACTCGACAACAGATACGCGAGAGCCGCGAGATCTGAGGTCGCGCAAAAGCCGTGAGCGACTCCGGCCGGCAGGTAGACGGTGCGCCCAAGATCCGCACCCAGGGGAACGACGACGACTCGACCAAAACTGGGCGAGCCCTCTCGAATGTCCACGATGACGTCATCGAGTGTTCCAAAGACACAGGTCACCACCTTGGCCTGACCCCGGGGGGCGAGTGAGTAGTGAAGCCCGCGGACGACGTTGCGAGTTGAGTGCGAGAGATTGGACTGCTCGGCCGAAAACGACACCCCGACGTCGGCGAAGTCACCGGCCTTGAACCACTCCCGGAAAAATCCCCGATCGTCGGCGAAGACGCGCGAGTCGGCGACGAAGCATCCGACAATATCGGTTTCTACGAGGTCCATCAGGCTCCCTTCAGAGGTCGCCACCAGGATTCGTTATCCCGGTACCACTGGACGGTGGCGGCCAGTCCCTCGGCGAAGTCCACCAGAGGCGAGTAGCCGAGCTCGGTGTGAATCTTCGTCCAATCCACCGAGTAGCGCCGATCGTGGCCCAGCCGATCGGCCACCGGTTCAATCGAGGACTCGTCCCGACCCATCAGGTGGAGAATTCTCTCGGTCAACTCCCGGTTCGTCAACTCCGTTCCGCCGCCGATGTTGTAGATCTCACCCGCCCGACCCCCGTCGAGCACCGCGAGAATGCCCCGACAGTGGTCGTCCACGTGGAGCCAGTCTCGAATGTTGCCCCCATCCCCGTAGAGCGGCACCTTGCGTGAGTCGATGAGGTTGGAGACGAAGAGTGGGATGACCTTCTCCGGAAACTGGCGCGGGCCGTAGTTGTTCGAGCATCGCGTGACGTTCACGTGCAGCCCGTAGGTGCGGTGATAGGCGAGCGCGACGAGGTCAGACCCCGCCTTCGACGACGAGTACGGGGAGTTGGGTTCCAAGATGTGGTCCTCGCGCCACGAGCCTTCGGGGATCGTGCCGTACACCTCGTCGGTGGACACGTGAACGAAACGACTCACTCCCGCCCGACGCGCACTGTCGAGCAGGGTCTGGGTCCCGAGGACATTCGTGTCGAAAAACACCCGGGCCCCGGTGATGGAGCGGTCCACGTGACTCTCCGCCGCCAAGTGCACCACAGCGTCGGCACCCTCGAGCACCCGGTCGGTCGTCTCGGCGTCAGTGATGGAACCCACGACGAGGCTCGCTCGCGGGGAGGCCAGAACCTTCTCGAGGTTCTCTCGGCGTCCCGAATAGGTCAGAGCGTCGAGAATGACCACCTCGTCAGTGGAGTGATGGGGGGAGTCGAGCAGCATTTCGGCGAACCGAGATCCGATGAAGCCCGCGGCTCCGGTAACGACGATACGCATATCGCTAAGACCGCCTTTGGTCAGAAAAATGGACCTCTGTAGACTAATTCAATGAAGGGAATCATCCTGGCCGGGGGTAGTGGCACGCGCCTCTACCCCATCACTCGGGCCGTATCGAAGCAGTTGTTGCCGGTCTACGACAAGCCCATGATCTACTACCCGCTCAGCACCCTCATGCTGACCGGGCTGCGCGAGATCCTGATGATCACGACCCCCCACGACCAGCCGGCGTTTCAGCGTCTCCTCGGGGACGGCTCCCACCTCGGACTCTCGATTTCCTGGGTTATTCAAGATCGTCCCGACGGACTGGCGCAGGCGCTGATTCTCGGTGAGGAGTTTCTCGCCGGGGACAAATGCGCCCTCATTCTCGGTGACAACCTTTTTTACGGACCCGGTCTCGGCACGCACCTGGCCGAGCACACCGACGTGGAGGGGGCCCTCGTCTTCGCCTACGAGGTGGCCGACCCGAGTGCCTACGGTGTCGTCGAGTTTGGGGACGACCACCGGGTCATCTCAATCGAGGAAAAGCCCGCTACGCCGAAAAGTAACTACGCGATTCCCGGTCTCTACTTCTACGACGCCCAAGCTCCGAGTTTGGCGAAGACCCTCGCCCCGAGCCCCCGTGGTGAACTCGAGATCACTGCGCTCAACAACGCCTACCTCGAACGCGACCAACTGCACGTGCAGGTGCTCTCTCGAGCCACCACGTGGCTCGACACCGGAACCCACGAGTCCCTCTACGAGGCGGGGGGTCTCATTCGGGCCATTCAGCACCGCACCGGATTCAAGGTGGCCGACGTCGAGCAGATTGCCCGTGACCAGGGTTGGCTCTAATCGTTCGGTAGGCTGAACCTCACTGTCGAGAGGAGTCCTCGTGTCGTTCATTTCCCTCACGGAGCGTCGGCCCGTCCTGGCCGACCGCTTGGCAACCACCTGGATCGGTGACGCCCTCGTCATTGTGCTGGCCGCCGCATTCGTCGGACTCCTCGCTCAGGTCAGCGTCCCCCTGCCCCACACTCCCGTCCCGCTCACGGGTCAGACCCTCGGTGTTCTTGTCGCGGGCGCCAGCCTCGGTACGTGGCGCGCCACGTTGTCGATGAGCCTCTACGTACTGGCCGGTCTCGCTGGAGTGCCCTGGTTCCACGCTCATACCTCGGGCTACCCCGGCGTGACCTTCGGGTACCTCCTCGGATTCGTCGCCGCGGCGGCCGTGATGGGTGAGATGAGCCGACGGGGTCTCGACCGTCACGTCGCCAGTGCGGTCGCCCAATTCGTC
>JAKBAZ010000114.1 GCA_021826255.1 Actinomycetes bacterium | reverse complement strand
GAGGCCGAGTCCATCTCGGCCGGACTGGACTACCCCGGCATCGGACCCGAACACGCCCACCTCGCCGCTATTGGTCGAGCGCGTTACGTCGGGGTGGGAGACGAGCCCGTCCTCGACGCCCTACAACTGCTCAGTCGACTCGAAGGCATCATCCCCGCACTCGAGTCGGCGCACGCACTGGCGTGGATCGTCGCCGAGGCTGGCCGGGAGATCCCCACCGGTTCGAGCGTGCTGCTGAATCTCTCCGGACGTGGCGACAAGGACGTCGCCCAGGTCCGTGAGATCCTCGGAGGTGGGGCGTGAATAGCCTCGAACGCCGCCTGAGAGAGGTACGAGACGAGGGGCGTAAGGCCTTCGTTCCCTACCTGATGGCCGGAGTGGTGCCGGACTGGATGGACCACGTGGAGGCCCTCGTCGCCGCGGGAGCGACGGCGGTGGAGGTTGGTATTCCCTTCTCCGACCCGATTTTGGACGGCGTGGTCATTCAGCGAGCGGCCCTCCAATCGCTCCAGGCGGGCACAACTCCCGAGAGCGTGCTCGCCGAGTTGAGTCGTCGGCCCGTCGGGGTACCACTGGTTGTCATGACGTACTTCAACATCTTTCACCACCTCGGCGTGAGTCGCAGTGCTCGACTGCTCGCCGACGCCGGAGTCGCGGGGGTCATCATCCCCGACTTGACCCTCGAGGAGTCGGGTCCCTGGAGAGAGGCCGTTGAGAACGTGGACCTCGACACCGTGCTACTCGTCGCCCCCTCCTCACCCGACGAACGGGTCGCCAAGATTGCGAAGCAGGCCCAGGGATTCATCTACGCGGCCTCGCGTATGGCGGTGACCGGGATTGCGTCTGACACCGGGGAGGCTCCGCGAGTGGTGGAACGGGTTCGTCGTCACAGCGACTTACCGATCTACGTCGGTATCGGCATCTCCACCCCCGATCAAGCTCGGCGGGCGTACGACGTCGCCGACGGGGCGATCGTGGGTTCCGCCCTCGTCGATCGTCTCCTCGCCGGCATGTCACCGGTCGAGACGGAAGCGTTCGCTCGGGACTTTGTCCTCTAGGGCGAGTGAGTTCCCCACTGGTTACGGTGTCACCACCTCTCCTCATCACCCATTCTGGAGTCTGGACCTGGTAGAGAAGAGGTGAAACTTACACGCGGGAAGTCCGCGTGCATCACCCGGGGGGGTAACGATGAGTGAACACCGAGTAGCCGATCCAGGTCCGTTGGGCCTGGCCGGATTCGCCATGACCACGTTTATGTTGAGTTCAGCCAACGCTCACCTGTGGAGTGAGGCCGGAGCGGGGGCGGCGCTCTCGCTCGCTCTCATCTACGGGGGACTCGCGCAGTTGCTGGCGGGCATGTGGGAGTTTGTCCGAAAGAACACCTTCGGCGCCCTGGCCTTCACCTCGTACGGGGCGTTTTGGATTGGCGTCTACCTACTATTGAACGTCGTGAAGAGTCCGACCTCTCTGGCGGTCTACTTGCTCAGTTGGACCATCTTCACCTTCTACATGTGGATTGCCAGCTTTCAAGCCTCAAAAATGCTGGCCATTCTCTTCACCTTGCTGCTGGTGACCTTCGTCTTCTTGACCATCGGCGCCTGGGGTGCCGGTCACGTCGGAATGACCAAGGCTGGCGGCTGGTTCGGCATCGCGACTGCTCTGGTCGCCTGGTACATCTCGGCGGCGGGCGTCACCAACGACACCGCGGGCCGGAAGATTCTGCCCACTCTCTAGGGAACGCGCCCCCCGCTCGCGGACATGAGCCCCGCGAGCGGGGGGACTCTTTGGGCTCACTATGTTGGACGTATCGATGTATCGACCCTGGGGGGACAGAATGACTGAAAAGGGACTCGAAGCACTCTTTAGCGAAACTCGCCAATTCGCACCGTCACCGGACTTTGTGAGTCGAGCCAACGCCCACGCCGACATTTACGGGCTCGCCAACGCTGACCCCGAGGGCTGGTGGCGCCAACAGGCCACGCGCCTCTCCTGGGCCAAAGAACCCACGACCACCCTGGAGTGGGATCTCCCCAACGCTCGGTGGTTCGCTGACGGGGAGTTGAACGCGGCCTATAACTGCGTGGATCGCCACGTCGAGAACGGACTCGGGGATCGAGTCGCCATTCACTGGGTCGCCGACCAGCCGGGCGAGGAGCGCACGATCACCTACGCCGATCTGCACCGTATGGTTCAGCAAGCCGCGAACGCCCTCGAGGAACTCGGAGTGCGCGAGGGAGATCGCGTCGCCGTGTACATGCCGATGATTCCCGAAGCGGTGGTGGCCCTGCTCGCCGTCGTCCGACTCGGTGCGATGCACTCGGTCGTCTTCGGTGGTTTCGCGGCCGACGCCCTCGCGTCTCGAATTCAAGACTCCGACTGTCGAGTAGTCATCACCGCCGACGGCGCCTTCAGACGGGGGAGTGTCTCACCTTTAAAGCCCGCAGTCGATCAGGCCCTGGAGTCTTGCCCCGGGGTGGAGAAGGTCCTCGTCGTCCAGCGCACCCGCACCCCGGTCGAGTGGGTCGATGGTCGAGACCACTGGTGGCACGAGATTGTCGAGCGCCAAGACCCTCACCACCAGTGGCGCGCCTTTAACGCCGAGCACCCGCTCTTCATCATGTACACATCGGGCACCACGGCGAAGCCCAAGGGGATCTTCCACACGACGGGTGGATATCTCACCCAGGTCGCCACTACGTACCACTACGTCTTTGATCACAAACCCGAGACGGACATCTGCTGGACCGCCGCCGACATCGGGTGGATTACGGGTCACAGCTACATCGTCTACGGCCCCCTCATCAACGCCGCGACGCAGGTGATGTACGAGGGACTTCCCGATTCGGGCGGTCAGGACCGGTGGTGGCGCATCATCGAGTCTCACAAGGTCACGGTCCTCTACACCGCCCCGACCACCATCCGCACCCTGATGAAGTGGGGCCACCAGATTCCGGCCGGGCACGACCTCACGTCGCTCCGTTTGCTCGGGACCGTGGGTGAACCCATCAACCCCGAGGCCTGGGTCTGGTACCACACCTACATCGGTGGCGAGCGCTGTCCCATCGTCGACACCTGGTGGCAAACGGAGACGGGCGCCATCATGGCCACTCCGCTGCCGGGGGTGACCGCCACGAAGCCTGGGGCCGCCATGCGGGCCTTTCCCGGAATCTCCCTCGAGGTCGTCGACGAACAGGGCCACGTGGTCGGCCACGGGCAGGGTGGATATCTCGTCATCACCCGTCCCTGGCCGTCGATGACGCGTGGCATTTGGGGGGACCCGCAACGATTCTTCGACACCTACTGGAATCGCTTCGAGGGTCGCTACTTCGCCGGCGACGGGGCCAAGTACGACGACGACGGCGACCTGTGGCTCCTCGGACGAGTCGACGACGTGATGAACGTCTCTGGACACCGCCTGTCGACGACCGAGGTCGAGCACGCCCTCGTCTCGCACCACGCGGTCGCCGAGGCCGCGGTCGTGGGAGCGAGTGACGAACACACCGGGCAGGCCATCGTCGCTTTTGTGACCCTTAAGCTCTCGGCGACCGATGCTGAAGCCGATCACGCCCAGACCATCGCCGCGCTACGCCAGCACGTCGCGACCGTTATCAGCCCGATCGCGAAGCCCCGCCAGATCATTCTGACCCCGGAACTTCCGAAGACCCGCTCGGGCAAGATCATGCGCCGACTGCTTCGAGACGTGGCCGAGAATCGCCAGTTGGGAGACGTCACCACGTTGACCGACCCTACGGTCGTCAACATGATTGCCGGACTGATGGGTACGCACTCGAGCGACGACTAACCACAGGTTAAGGTTGCGATTTCGATAACCCCAGGATGTACCAAGCGTTGTGAAGGACGGTCCTTTGGGCGATGTGCTCGATGGAGTTGTCTGCCTCCCCCGTGCCCATTCGATAGGGAATTGTTGTGAAGGTAGCTGAACCGCCGAAGTGGCGGAAGGAATTTCCATCGACGGGTCTAGCTTTGCACCAAACCAATGACAGCCCCCTACCACGCTCGTTATGGCGTCAGATTGAGAGTTGTTAATCGTTCCTCCGGATGCCGTCCAGACCCTTCCTTCACTTCTCAAAAGTGGGTGAGTGGCTCACATCATCGGAGATAAGTGAGTCCTGAGAAGCAGGTTTGCCTCAGTGCCATTATGATTGATAGCCCTCTCACCAGGCTCTAGGTTGAGCCGCGACACGGACTCGAGAGACTCTCGGGTGAGGGAGGTTCTCGTGCGACAGGTTGCTCTCACACTCTCGAGAAGGGCGATGACTCTTCTCGCGGGGGGGGGTCTTAATACTTTCTAGCGCTCTCGTCGCGACTCCGGCGGGTGCGTCGGGGGATCTCAGCTACCAAGACACCCTGAACGCCCTCAGTGCGGCCGGGGCCTTTGACGGGGCTCTCTCGTCCGCTACTCACCAGGACGGATCGGCGAGTTCCACCCTGTCGAGTGGTGAGACGGTGTCACTGCCCTCTACGGGTGCGGGAGCCTTACGCGTGAGTGACGGGTCGAACCAGGTCGATCTCGGCCTACCCTTAGGAACCTCCTCCAGTGCCGGTGTTGAGATCGCCCCCTCGAGCACCCTCTACACCTCCTCGTCTCACTTCTCTGTCGCCGCCACTCTCACCACCAGTGGGATGAGAGAGTCGGTGAGCCTGGAGAACTCCTCTGCTCCTTCGAGTTACTCCTTTCCGGTGACTCTCTCTCCGGGAGAGTTTCTTGCCTCGAACCCCGATGGCAGTGTCTCGGTGATGAAGAGTTTTTCCGGCGGATCGATCTCCGTGGGCACCTTTGA
>JAKBAZ010000113.1 GCA_021826255.1 Actinomycetes bacterium | reverse complement strand
GCGTCAGCGACGACGGCCTCGATCGCCGGTCGAGTGCCCGATGCCACAATCTGGCCTTCTCCGTTCACGTTGGCGATCCACACGTCGTGAAGAGAAGCCAGGCGTT
Source organism: Actinomycetes bacterium (assembly GCA_021826255.1). Taxonomy (GTDB): domain Bacteria; phylum Actinomycetota; class Acidimicrobiia; order Acidimicrobiales; family RAAP-2; genus RAAP-2. The sequence goes on along the minus strand of JAKBAZ010000113.1, from coordinate 4,699 downwards.
GGCGAGCCTCATCGTCACCGCCCATGAGGGCCACCATCGTTCCGTCAATTCGCGTCGCGGCCTCGGCCATGGCCCGCCCTCTGGCGGCGATGAGCTTCGCGCCGTCTCGTAGTGAGATGACACCCCCGGCGACGAGTGCTGAGAACTCTCCGAGGGAGTGTCCGAGGAGGTAACGGGGGCGACAGCGTCTCTCGAGAAGTTCTCGGTACGCGACCTGCGAGAGGGCGAAGGTGGCCAACTGCGCTCGGTCGGTGCGTACCACCTCTTCGTCGCTGGCCTGCAAGAGAAGGTAGGAAACGTCTTCATCCACCTCGGACGAGATCTCGTCCACCAGGGACCAGTGGGGTGATGAGCGCCACCCGCGTCCAGCGCCTCCCGTGAGCGAACCCTGTCCGGGAAAGAGCGCCACGACGTGGTCGACCCAAGGAGCGTCGTTGGTCATCTCGTCAGGCTAACAAAATTGACGGAGTGTCGAAGGTGTGTCCTCCCTGATGAAACGGTCAGAATGGGCGGTTCAACGTCTCGAACCGCCCCTCATCAGTAGTTACCGTGGGGTAGTGCGTCGCGGTCTCGTGGCGTGCCCGAAGCCCGTCTCGCTTCTTACTCTCGGGTAGACGCCAACCCCCGTGAGAGGTCGCGTCGCGACTCTCGCCGTCGTGTTCTCGGTCTCTGCCAGTCTGGGGAGGTGGAGTGGTGCATTGACGTCGTCGGCGGAACGGATCCGCGGGTACGGCGCACTGTGGCGATCTACCTCGATGAGGTCAGCCAGCGACTCGGTCTCGCCGAGGCCGTTCACGTGGAGCCTGATGAACTCGCGGAGTTCACTCCTCCCCACGGCGCGTTCGTGTTACTTCGAACCAGAGACGACGTCCATCCTCGAGGGGGAGCAGGTATTCGCCGCCTGGACGAAAGTCGAGCTGAACTGAAACGACTCTGGATTGACCCGATGGTGCGCGGCCACGGGGCCGGCCGAACTCTTCTCGACGCCGCCGTGGGAGAAGCTCGGGCGCTGGGATTCCGGGCGTTGTACCTCGACTCCCACTTTGCACTCACCGAAGCTCGACAGCTCTACCTCTCGGCGGGATTCGAGGACGCGGAACGCTATAACGACAATCCGCACGCCCAGTACTGGATGGTTAAACCACTCCACGACGAGCTGTCTGCGTAGTGCCCAGAGTGGGACTCGAACCCACACACCCTCTCGAGTAGAAGCTTTTGAGGCTTCCGCGTCTGCCATTTCGCCATCTGGGCGGCCGAAGAACGTTACCAGCAATCCTCTACGATGAGCGGGTGAGGCTGACTCTGCAACGGTCCTCCACGACACTTCGTTCGACGGTGAGTGCCGCCGCCGAGCGTCACAGTGTTAGAGATCACCTCTACCTCGCTCTCCACCACGAGGGGTGCGATGGTTGGGGGGAAATCTCTCCCCAACCTAGGTCGCTGAACGGCGACCCCGGGGTCGACGAGGTGCTCACCAGCCTTGTGCACGAGGTGATTCCCCGCCTCGATCGATTGCTCGACACGCTGGGAGAGGTCCCGCAACCCGGTCGCGTGGGAGCAATCATGTCGGGACGCGGACCGGATCGCTTCGCGAGCGCTCTCCTGGAGGGGGCCCTGACTGATTGGTGGTTGCGACGAGAGAACCAGGCGCTCGAGGATCGCTTCGAACCCCGTTTCGCTACCGGCGTCATTCGCAGCGCTCCGGATGACTGGTCCCACGCGGAAGAAGAGGCCGCTCGGTGGCGGGTCAAAGTGGGTTCAGCGGAGCGGACACACGAGTGGTGGGAAGAGTTGTCGCGCCGGCGTAGAGAGGTTCTACTCGACTTCAACGCGTCGGCCTCCAGCATCGACGAGGTGCTCCGAGTGCTCGAGCGGGCCCGGGAGTACTGTCTCGTGGTCGCCGTAGAACAACCCTTCGCCGTCGGAAACCTGGTCGATATCGCCCGTCTCAGCGAAGCCATCGACGTTCCGATCAGCGTCGATGAGGGGGTGCGCCACCCCAGCGACGTCGATCTGTCGATTCGCCACGGCGCGTCGCTGTTGTGTTTGAAAGCCCCGCGAGTGGGTGGATGGTCGAGCGTGGAGATTCTCGCCCAACGTGCGCTGGCCAGAGGAGCGCAGGTGTACGTCGGGGGCTTCTTCGAGGGCCGTCTTGGTCGCGCTCTCGCGAAGAGTGTCGCTCGATCTCTCACCAGTGTGCCGAGCGATATCGCTGAGGTCGCGTTTCTCGACGACGAGGCGGTCGAACCGGTCCCGGGAGGGGTAGGGTGGCGACCCCGTTCCGAAGTACCCCTCGTCTTCGACAGCACCCTCGGGGAGGCTTAGACTTCACTCAGTGGCCAAGGCAAATCCCCGACTTCTCGCCAATATTCAACGGCGTCTGGTTGCCGCGCGGGAGAGTCAGCGGATTCTTGAAGAACAGGTTCAGACCTGGAACGAGGCCCTGGACGATATGAGAATTCGCACCCTGGTCTCAGAGACCCCCCAAGTTCAGGCAGACTATAACGAGTTGTCCAAGCACGTCGTCGCGGCGCGGACCGAGCTGCAACGTCGCAGCGACGAGGTTGAACACCTCGTTCGCGAGCGCGACGAACTGCTGCGAGAGTGGGTACCGAAGGATGAGCATGGATAAGCGGGTAGTGATCGCTGACGACGAGTCGATTATTCGACTCGATCTGAAGGAGATTCTCGAGGACGATGGTTACGTGGTGGTGGGTGAAGCCGCCGCCGGAGACGACGCCCTCGCTCTGATTCGCGAACTCCAACCGGATTTGGCGCTTCTCGACGTCAAAATGCCCGGTCTCGACGGAATCGAAGTGGCAAGGCAGGTCCAGGGGGGTTCAACCCGCGTCGTCCTGCTCACCGCGTTCTCCCAGCGTTCGTTGATCGAGTCGGCCCGCGACGCGGGAGTCGTGGCGTACCTGGTGAAGCCCTTTCGGTCATCGGAGATTCTTCCGAAACTGGCGTCCATCATGAATCCGGCAGTGTCGGTTGATCCCGTGAATACCCCGACGGTTGACGACAAGATTGAGACTCGAGAGATTGTCCAGTTAGCCAAAGAGCGACTCATGGCCGAGCGGGGCCTCGACGAACCCGAGGCCTTCGAGCTCATTCAACAATCCGCCATGAAGGCGCGCACCCGGATGCGTGACGTCGCCAACACCATCTTGCGTGGTGAGTTTGTCGGATAGTCGCGACCTCGAGCGGCCGTTGGTGCTGCTCGATGGTATGTCGCTCGCGTTTCGGGCATTTTTCGCCCTCTCGACGGACATTGCGACGTCCGGGGGCCTCCACACGAACGCCCTGCACGGCTTCGCCTCGATGCTCCTCAGCCTGGTGAAGTCCCAGCGCCCTCGCGCCCTAGCGGTCGCCTTTGATCTGCCGGGGGGAACCTTCCGGGACGAGATGACGGAGGACTATAAGGGGGGTCGCGCAGCGACGCCACCGGAGATTGAACACCAGTTCGACCTCATCGCGGGACTGTGCGCGGCGCTACAGATTCCGGTCATCGGGGTAGAACGTTTCGAGGCCGATGACGTTCTCGCCACGTTGGCGAGCCGGGGGCGCGACCAGGGGTGGCCCGTCGTTATCGTCACCGGGGACCGGGACTCGTTCCAACTCGTGGAGGATCCCTACATTCGAGTGCTCTACAACAAGCGAGGAGTCTCCGACTACGACCTGTACGACGAAGCCGGCATTTTCGCGCGCTGCGGCGTGGAGCCTGCGAGGTATCCCATGTACGCCGCCCTGCGCGGTGACACCTCCGACAACTTGCCGGGAGTGCCCGGGGTGGGGGAGAAGACGGCGGCCAAACTGTTCGCGACCTACCGAGATTTCGATGACCTCTTTGCCCACCTCGACCAGTTGACCCCCAAACTCCGTGAGAGTCTCGCCCTCTACGAGAATCGGGCGCGTCAGAACGAACGAGTGATGACTCTGGTCCGCGACGTGCCGCTCGACGTGAGTCTCGACGAACTCCATCTGGGGGGCTGGCGAAGTGACGAGGTCGCAGCGTTCTTCGATCGCTACGAGATGCAGGCCATGCGCCGTCGCTTTGAGACGGCCCTTCGTGAGGGGCTCTTTGGACCGGCCAGCGGTGAGTCTGTTGCCTCCGCGGCGAAGGACTCGGTGGACGCTCCGCAGCCTCCTTCGTCCGTCCCCACCCTCCAACGAGTCGACTTCGGTGAACTCGGCGACGGCGAGTGGTTCCTCGTCGAGAGCTCGTCCGAGGTCGGCGTTATAGACGTGGCCAGTCGGCGCTGGAGCGCGGTCTCAATGGCGGAACTCTTCACCAAACTCGGTGACCGTCCACTCTCGGGCCACGCTGTGAAGTCGCTCTGTCGACGCGCCCTCGAAGCGGGGTACGAGGTGGGTGAGGTCGTGGACGATCTCGAACTCTGCGGCTTCTTATTGGATTCGACGTCGGGGCGCTACGACGTCGATGACCTGGCTCTGAAGTATCTGGGGGAGGGGGCCGAACCGGCGACCTTGTTCAACGACTCACCTTCACTCGAACAACGCCTCGAAAGAGCCTGGCGCTTGCGCCACGTCCTCACGCCGTTAATGGAGCAGTGGGAACTGGAACGGGTCTATCGAGATATTGAGTTGCCCCTGGTGAGGGTTCTCGCTCGGATGGAAGTTCTCGGAATCCGAGTGGATCGCGAGATGTTGCAACGAATTTCAGAGGAGTTCGCTGATG
>JAKBAZ010000112.1 GCA_021826255.1 Actinomycetes bacterium | reverse complement strand
GAGCACGGTGGTGAACGGGTTGAATCTGTTTATGAGCAACGACAATCTGCGAAAGGGGGCCGCGCTCAACGCGGTGCAGATTGCCGAACTGCTGGTGAAGGGCTAGTCGGCCCCGTCTCGACCCAGCTGACGGCGAGCGAGATTGACGCAGTGGTCACCGAAGCGTTCGTAAAAGCGCGCGAGCAGAGCGACCTCCACCGCCACGGGCAGAGTCATCGAACCTGAGGTCAACTCCGCCGTCAAGGTGACGTGGAGTTCGTCCAACTCGTCGTCGATGTCCTCAATCGCCTCGGCGGCTTCGACGTTGGCGTCGAGAATGATGTCGGTGGCTTCGCGCCAGATGGTGGTGGCGACTTCGCCCATGCGTTCGATGAGACCCCGGGAGCGAGGGGACATCTCCGAACCCATCCCACGAGCGCCCCGGCGAGCGATGTGTTCGGCGAGGTCGCCGTTACGCTCGATCTCGGGCAGAATTCGCAGCAAGGTGAGGAGTTCGGCGCGCTGGGTGGGTGGTGTGGACTCAGCGAGCAGGGCCCGCTCGGCTTCGAGGAGAAGTTCGTCAATCAGCGCGTCGATGGCGACGTCGCGCTCAACAATCACCTTGGCGGCTTCACGATCACTGTTCAAGAGGGCGTGAGTGGCCCCGGCGATGGCTTCACCGACCATGGCAAAGACCTGAATGACCCGACTGCGCATCTGCGGTGAGATGATCGGAGTGACGTCGAGGGGGTCGGGGCCTTTTGCCACACCGAAGAGTCGAGCCATCTGGTCATGTTAGAGGTGTCACGGGCGTCTCCTAGGGTTCCTCCGGGTGAGGAGGAGTTATGAGCGTGGCGTGGTGGTCACTCGCGGGGTTCGCTGTCGGGGTTATCGTGAGCGCACTCTGGTGCACCACGCGAGCCCGAGCGAGCGCCAGTGAGCTTCGAGTCGCCCTGGGAGTCGCCGAGGCTCGGGTGAAGGACTTAGAGGCCCAGTCGGAGCGGGATCGTCGAGATCATGCCGCGGCGCTCGCAGGTCTCGACACTCTGTTCCAAGCTCGGTCGGCGGAGGTTCTCGCCCAGACTGTGGATCGATTCGGACAGAGTCAAGAAGCGGTGCAACGCGAGCGCGACGAGCGATTGCGAGACAATCTTCGCCCGCTCGCCGAGATGCTCCAGACCTACCAGGAGCGATTGAATCGTTTCGACGAGGTCCACCAACGTGCATTGTTCGAGGTGCAGCGACGAACCGATGAACTCCTCCAGGCCCAGACCCAGACCCGAAGTGAAACTCAGCGACTCACTCAACTTCTCGGTCGCTCTGATCAACGGGGTCGATGGGGTGAGGTGCAGTTGGCGAACCTCCTCGACGCGTCGGGTTTGCGCGAGGGGGTGGACTACGAACTTCAGAGTTCCTCGACCCAGGAGGGTCGTCGACAACGACCCGACTGCATCATTCACCTGCCGCGGGGTGTTCGAATTGTCGTCGACGCCAAGTTCCCTCTGGACGACTTCGAGAGGGCTCTCCAAGCGAGCGACGACGCCCAACGTCAACAGGCCGCAAGGGACTACGCCCAGGCTCTTCGTCAGCACATTCGGCAACTGTCGAGCAAGAACTACTTCGCCAACCTCGACTTCTCGCCGGAGTACTCCGTGTGCTTCGTCCCTTCCGAGTCGGCCCTATCGCTCGCACTCGCGGCCGATCCCGAACTGTTGAGTGGCGCAGTGGAGCGACGAGTCATCGTCGCCTCGCCGACCTCACTCCTCGCCCTCTTGTGGACGGCGGCCGAGGTGGTACGTCACGCGCAGGCCGCGAGGAACGCCCAGGAAATCATGAACCTTGCTCAGGACCTTCTGACTCGTATCCGCAACGTCGCCGAACCGTTGATCAAAGTGGGCCGATCGTTAAAGGACGCCACCGAGTCCTACAACCAGGCCGTCCGTTCAGTCGAAGCCCGACTGTTGCCCCTCGCCCGACAGGTGCAGGCTCTCGCGGGAGCGGAGGACTCCGTGAACGAGTTGAGTGAAGTGACCGCCGTGACCACGGCCATCGACCCCGCGCGATGGGGGCTCGATCTGACGGACGAGGGGTGGGTGGAGCGGTCCGTCGTTCTGGACGCCACGGACTCGGACGACGCCGGAGGGGCTGAGTAATCTCGTAGGCCATGGCTATCACCCGATCGCGGCGCCGTCGCAACGGGTGGATTATCGCCTTCGCCGGCGCCACCGTGGTCGTCGTGTCCTTTGCGCACGAAGTCTCGACCGTGGCCCACCACACCCCCGGAGTTCGTGCGAGCGAGAACGGGAGTTTTGTGGCCCTAGCTAACGGTCTCGTGAACTCGGAGAACAACCTCGATACTCACCTAGCCTCCCTCGCTCAAGGGACGGGAGTGAGTTCTCGCATGAGCCTTCTGATCGCTCTGCGGGTGGCGAACGCCGAACTCGACTCCCTTGACTCGGAGGCGTCGCTTCTTGTCGGGCCCACTATCCACGGGGGCCTCGATCGCCAACTCTCCACCCTCCTTCTTCAGCGAAACGCGGCGTATCGTCAACTCCTGGCCTACATCGCCGGGACGTTGCAACTTCCCTGGGCGAGCCCCCCTCCGACTCGACCCGGGACCGCCCAGGGTGTGCTGTTGGCCGGTGACGCCACGTGGGGTAGTGAGCGACACACCCTGGAGGGCCGTCCGGGGGGAACGACGTTAAACCCCTTTAGTAGTACTCTCGCCAGCCTGGCTCTGTCACAAGATCTAAGTTCTCTCGGTTCTCGACCCACCTTCGCTCTCGCCCGAAACTTCTCCATCGCCGCCCTCGAGATTCAACCGGCCCCGCTCCAAGCCCCTCGTGGCACTCTCTCGATGCCCCCGGTATCGACGATGAGTGTCACCGCGGCGCTCGACAACTTGGCGGTTGATACGCAGAGCGTGGTCGTCACCTTCACGGTGGTGTCGTCAAAGGGCGGTTCCTCGACCGTGACCCGCAGTGCCCAGATTGGTCCGCTGAATTCGGTCGGTCTCAGCACGGTGAACCTGACGCTGACGCCGGGCGAGACCGGACGCTTGACCGTGAGTGCCACGGGTGACGGCGTGACTCGGGTGCGAACCTACGCGCTCGTGGTTGCTCCACCGGTGCCCACGGGTTAGCCCACAAGAGCAAGGCGCCACCGGCTCCAAGGGGGTGACGTTCTTTCACCCCTTCGGAGGTGGGTGCAATGTTCATCTACCATGTGGTTACTCCCCAGTTAGAAAGTAGGACGCCGTGGCTGAGTCCATCACTGTGACGAATAATCAGACGGGCGAGAGCCGGGAAATCCCCATTGTCAATGGTGGGGTATCGGCGGCAGAATTCTCGAAGTTGGTGCCCGGTGTGTGGTTCCACGACCCCGGCTTCATGGTGACGTCCCAGGCCGAGTCGGCCATCACGTACCTCGACGGCGAGGCCGGTATCTTGCGGTATCGGGGGTACCCGATTGAACAGTTGGCGGAGAACTCCACCTTCATCGAGGTCGCCTACCTGCTCGTACACGGTGAGTTGCCCACTCCTGAACAGTTGGCGGTGTGGACCCGCGAGGTCACCTACCACACGTACATTCACGAAAATATGCGCAAGAGGTTCCTCGAGGGCTTCAACTACGACGCGCACCCCATGGGCATGCTGGTATCGGCCGTCGCCGCCCTGTCGACGTACTACAAGGAGGCCAAGTCAATCACCGACGCCCCCACTCTGCATAAGCAGATCATTCGCCTCATCGGCAAGATGCCGACTCTCGCCGCGGCGGCTCATCGCTACTCGGTGGGTATGCCGTTCGTCTACCCCGACAACTCCCTCGGGTACGTGGAGAACTTCCTGTCCATGATGTGGAAGGTGGCCGAGCCGCGTTACGAACCCGACCCCGTCCTCACGCGCGCTCTCGACATCCTCTTCATCTTGCACGCCGACCACGAACAGAACTGTGGAACAACCGCCATGAGAGTGGTGGCCTCGTCCCACGGCGACCCCTACGTGGCCACGGCGGCCGCCACGGCGGCCCTCTACGGACCCCGTCACGGGGGAGCCAACGAGGCGGTCCTCAAGATGCTTGCCAAAATCGGTCACGTCGACAACATTCCGGCCTTTATCGAAACAGTGAAGTCGGGCAAGGTGAAGTTGGAGGGGTTCGGGCACCGGGTCTACAAAAACTTTGACCCGCGGGCCACGATCATTAAGCGCACGGCGTACGAGGTCTTCGAAGTGACCGGTAAGAACCCCCTGCTCGACATCGCGCTGAAGCTCGAGGAGATCGCTCTGGCCGACGACTACTTCATCTCGCGCCGGCTCTACCCCAACGTTGACTTCTACTCGGGCCTGATCTACCAGGCCATGGGATTCCCTCCAGAAATGTTCACGGTGTTGTTCGCTATCCCGCGCACCGCCGGGTGGCTGGCCCACTTTCAAGAACTCCTCGATCAGGACCTCAAGATTGCTCGACCCCGCCAGCTCTACGTGGGCTCGGGCCAACGCGACTTCGTGCCCCTCGACCAGCGTTAGTTTTCGAGGGGCGCGATCATTCGCGCCAGTCCCTCTTGAACCATCGATACTCGTAAGAGTCCGTCGGCCGAGAAGAGGAAACCTCGCGCGAGACCTCGCGCCCCGTGGGCGATGGGCGAGTCCATGTCGTAGAGGAGCCACTCGTCGGCGCGGAGGTCTCGGTGAAACCACATGCAGTGATCGAGGGAGGCGCCCATAAAGCCGGGATCGTCAAATCGAGTGTCGTGGTTGGCGAGAATCGTGTCGAAGAGATTCATGTCGCTGGCGTAGGTCACGACGCAGGCGTGCAGGAGAGGATCGTCGGGGAGGGGGCCG
>JAKBAZ010000111.1 GCA_021826255.1 Actinomycetes bacterium | reverse complement strand
GCTGGGTCGAGTGACGCAACGCTCGGGTCCAGGCCCGCGCGATGTTTCCGGGGCCAATAATCCCCCACCGAAGCGGAGGGACGCTCTCGGGTTGGATGAGCCGGGGGGCGAGAAGAGGCATAGGGGCACTGTAGACAACCGCTCGACGTGACGAAGAGCACTCCACTTGTGGGACTTTGGTCCCGACGAGTCCGGGGTCCGAGCGACACCTTCTCACCTAGCCTTCGCCTATCGCGTGTCCCTGTTCACCCGCGCAGAAACGGAGTCACCGATGGTGTCGACTACGCCCGAGTATCAGTCCGGCTCTCTGAAACCGGTTCTCGACGCCCTACCGGACACGGTGTATGACAATCCCACCTGGCGGGGACTGGCCTACTTCGCGCGAGATCTCGCCTTCTATCTCGCGGCGATGGTGGCACTCGTGACCGTTACCAACGTCGTTCTAGACCTTCTCCTCGTCGTTCTCGCCAGTTGGTTCATCGCCGCGCTCTTCATCGTGGGCCACGACGCGGCCCACGGATCCTTGTTCAAGAGCCCCCGACTCGGGCGAATCGTCGGAGTTCTCTCCTTTCTCCCCTCCCTCCACGTCTACGAGGGGTGGGTTCTCGGCCACAATCGCATCCACCACGCCTTCACCGTTCGCGAGGGTTACGACTTCGTCTGGCACCCCCTCACCCCCGATCAGTACTTCGCGCTCTCTCGCCCTCAGCGTCTCCTGCACCGCCTGGAGTGGTCCTGGGCCGGTACCGGTCTCTACTACCTCCACCGGGTGTGGTGGACCAAGATGATGGTGGCCCGCTTTCCGGCTCGCTGGGCCCGAGCCATTCACCGCGATCGAGCCCTCGTCATCGGCGTCGTCGTTCTGGCGACGAGCGCACTGGTCGGCATCGATCTCAGCCGGGGGGCGTCTCTCGGAGCGGCGTCCTGGCTGGTGACGCGAGTCATCGTCCTCCCCTTCGTCGGATTCTCGTGGATTATCGGGTGGGCCGTCCACGTCCACCACGTCGCCCCCGACATTCGGTGGTGGCGTCGCGCCGACTGGACCAAATTCAAGGCTCAGATGGAGGGCACCACGGTGCTGCGAGCGCCGAAGGGGGCCAACTTCTTCCTCCACTGGATCATGGTGCACGTGCCCCACCACGTCGACATGCGAGTTCCGATGTACCACTTAGAAGAGGCCGCGGCGGCGATCGAGGCGGCCTTCCCCGGAACGGTTATCGACAAGAAACTCTCGTGGCGAGACTTCGTCTCTAACACCCGCGCCTGCAAGCTCTATGACTTCGACGCGGGACACTGGCTCACCTACGCCGCGGCCCGTGGCGCGCGAGTGCCTCTCGCCCCTACCCCCTAGGGTCGTCGGCGAGACGAGCGAGCGCTCTCTCGGCCGCACGCCTGACGCGCGCTGTGGGGTCGTGAGTCCAGACGGGCATCAGTTCACTCGCCTCACTCACGCGGTGAGCCGCGACCACCTTGGCCACCATCTCTCGCACCCGCCACGCCGGATCGTCGGCTCGCCGAAGGAGAGCGGGAATCGCTACGGGTTGAAAGACGTGGAGGAGACCTCTCGCCCCCCACACGCGGGGCCAGTAGCCCTCGAGTCCCCCGGCTCCACCCTCGATCACGGTGCGAGCCGCCGGCCCGGCCAGTGCGATCAGGACACTCTCGTCAGCGCCCTCTCCGTCGAGCAGCCGCCAACAGTCGGTCACCACCTCGAGTTCGCCTCGTCGCTCCACCTCAGAGAGCAGACTCTGCTTCGGCGTCACGCCCCAGCGGCTCCCCATCGAGACATCCTCTCATCGCGGGCGTGACTCGCGTCTCGGGAGTCCACTCAACCTGGTCTCGTGACGTCTCACCCCGGCTCGTCGTGAGACGAGCCGGGGTGAGTTCCGACGTCCGTGAGAAAGGCGACTAACTACAGCCGGAGGTCGACCCGCAACTCGAGCAGACGTAGCACGAACCAGCACGCTGCATGTGGTTTCCACAGGAGTAGCACATCGGAGCGTCGCGCTGTTCTTCGCGACTCGGCGCCGGGGCCGGGGCGCTCACCCGAGCCACGGGAGTCGGGTCGAGCAACGTGGGCTGATCATTGATGGGGTGAGAGGGCGTGGCCTGTTCGACCACTTCGGGCAACGTGGGCTGAATTCGCTCGCTCGTCGAGAGCACACCCAGTTCTTCGCGCTCGCTCTGAGGCAGGTAGTCGAGCGCGAGGCGCCGGAAGATGTAGTCCACCAGCGAGGTTGCGATCCGCAAGTCGGCGTCGTCCGTCATACCGCTGGGCTCGAACTTCATGTTGACGTACTTGCGCACGTAGGTCGCGAGCGGAACACCGTGCTGAAGTCCCAGTGAGATCGAGATCGAGAAGGCGTCCATGATTCCGGCGAGCGTCGAGCCCTGCTTCGAGACCTTGATGAAGACCTCGCCGGGCCGTCCGTCCTCGTACTCTCCGACCGTGACGTAACCCTCGCAGTCAGCCACGCGGAACGCGAAGGTCGTCGAAACCCGTCGCCGGGGCAGGCGCTCACGCACCGCACCCACGACCACTGAGTGCTCGTGACGAGACAGGTCGAGGGCCTTCTCCAACTCGGCCACGCGCCGGCGAAGGTCGGCCGAGTCGTCACTCGACGTGGGGGTCGCCGTACTCTCGCCGTCCTTCTTCGCCGTCGAGAGAGGCTGGCCCACCTTGCAGTTATCGCGGTAGATGGCGACCGCCTTCACACCGAGCTTCCAGGCGTCCATGTGGAGTTGCTCCACGTCTTCCACGGTCGCGTCTTCGGGCATGTTCACCGTCTTCGAGATCGCACCCGAGATAAAGGGCTGAATGGCCCCCATCATCCTCACGTGTCCGGAATGGTGGATCGTGTTGTCACCCATCGAACAGGCGAAGACCGGCAGGTGCTCGCTGCGCAGATCCGGAGCGCCCACGATCGTCTTGTTCTCGTCGATGTAACGGACGATGGCGTCGACCTGGTCGGGTCCGTAACCCAGCTTCGCGAGGGCGCGAGGAACCGTCTGGTTGACGATGGACATCGTGCCGCCACCGACCAACTTCTTGAACTTCACGAGACCGAGGTCCGGCTCGACACCCGTCGTGTCACAGTCCATCAACAGTCCGATGGTGCCGGTGGGGGCGAGAACGGTCGCCTGAGCGTTCCTCACGCCGTAGCGAGTTCCGAGGTCCACCGCCTCCTCCCAGGCCTCCTGGGCGGACGCCAGGAGTTCGGCCGGGGCCAACTCCGCGTCGATCTGGTACGCGGCGTCGCGGTGCTTACGCAACACGTTCAGCATCGGCTGCTTGTTCTCGGCGTAGCCCTCGTGGGGCCCCATCCGTCCCGCCGTGCGCGCCGACACCGCGTAGGCGTGTCCGGTCATGAGGGCGGTAATGGCCGCAGCCCAGGCCCGACCACCGTCGGAGTCGTAGGCGAGACCCGACGCCATCAAGAGAGCCCCCAGGTTGGCGTAGCCGAGTCCCAACTGGCGGAACTTACGAGAGTTCTCCCCGATCTTCTCCGTCGGGTAGTCGGCGTCACCGACCAGGATCTCCTGGGCGGTGAAGAGCACGTCAATGGCGGCCTTGAACGCCTCGACGTCGAAGCGCCCGTCGGAGTGGAGAAACTTCATCAGATTCAAGCTCGCCAGGTTGCACGCGGAGTTGTCGATGTGCATGTACTCCGAGCACGGGTTGGACCCGTTAATCCGATCGGTGTTGGACGAGGTGTGCCAGGCGTTGATCGTCGAGTCGAACTGGAGTCCGGGGTCGGCGCACTCCCACGCGGCGCGCGCAATGTCGTGCCAGAGCTCTCGAGCGGGCACGGTCTTGATGACGGTCACCCCGTCGCGGGCCATCAAGTTCCAGTCCCGACCCTCCACCACGGCCTGCATGAACTCGTCGGAGACTCGCACCGAGTTATTGGCGTTCTGATACTGGATGGAGTGGATGTCCTTTCCGTCGAGGTCCATGTCGAAGCCGGCGTCGCGCAACACTCGGGCCTTCTTCTCCTCGTTGGCCTTGCACCAGATGAACTCCTCGACGTCGGGGTGGTCCACGTCGAGCATCACCATCTTGGCGGCACGACGGGTCTTGCCACCGGACTTGATGGTTCCGGCCGACGCGTCCGCCCCTCGCATGAAAGAGACCGGGCCCGACGCGGTGCCCCCACCCTCGAGGAGTTCGAGGGAGGAACGAATCTTCGACAGGTTGACTCCGGCTCCCGAGCCGCCCTTGAAGATGATGCCCTCTTCGGTGTACCAGTTGAGAATGGACCGCATGGAGTCTTCGACGGCCAAGATGAAGCACGCGCTGGCCTGCTGGGGAACGCCCTTGACGCCGATGTTGAACCACACCGGAGAGTTAAAGGCGGCCTTTTGGGTTACGAGAAGGTGCTTCAACTCGTCACGGAAGGTCTCGGCCTCCTCCTCGTCGACGAAGTAGTCCCGGTTCACTCCCCACTGGGTGATGGTGTCGACAATACGGTCGACGACCTGCTTCAATGAGTGCTCGCGCTCGGGGGTTCCGAGAGTCCCCCGGAAGTACTTCTGGGCGAGAATGTTGGTCGCGTTGACCGACCAGGTCGAGGGGACTTCCACACCGAGTTGCTCGAAGGCCACCGAGCCGTCACGGTAGTTGGTCAGACGGGCGTCGCGACGATCCCAGACCACCTCGTCGTAGGGGTGACGCCCCTCCGTGGTGAAGAAGCGGCGGATGCCGATTCCGAGTCGCTGAGGTGCGATAGCCATGTCAATCTCCCAGTGTGTGGCGGATAGTCTCCTCCTGCGAGGACCGCTCCGCCCGGTTCCCACCGACCGTGTTGGCCACAACATGTAGTGGTTC
>JAKBAZ010000110.1 GCA_021826255.1 Actinomycetes bacterium | reverse complement strand
GACGGGGGGAACGGGGCTCCTCATCGATCAGGCTTTCGAGCCCCGAGTCGCCGAGGGGCTCATTCGCGCCTATCTCGTCAAAGACGAGGTCGTCGGTTTCGCCCGACAGTACACGGACGTTCGAGGGGAACTCGCTACCCCGGTGTCTCCCGAGCGGGTCTTCGGAGTCCCCTCGCCCAAGACGATGTTCGCTGCCGACGAACCGGAGTTCGTTCGCTTGCGCCGTCAACTCACCGAAGAGTGGCTGCCCCAGTTGCGCCGCGACCTCGACCTCAGTGATGACAATCTGCCCCTGTTGTGGGATACGGACTTTCTACTGGGACCCTTAGATAGCGATGGCCTCACCACCTACCGGTTGTGTGAGATCAACGTGAGTTGCGTCACACCCTTTCCACCCGGCGCCCCTCGCGCCCTCGCCAGCCGACTGGCCCGCGAACTGCGGAGCTGACGCGTTGTGGTGGCGGTGAGCGAGGTCTAGAACCGTTCATTCACCGATTCACCCGCCGGCGACGCCGACGGAGCACTCGGATGAAGAGCGAGACGAACCCGGCGCCAGGTCAACGGGAGAAAGAGCACGACCTCGACGGCCGCGGTCGCCAGGGCGGCGAGACCCACGGCGGCCAGTCGGAAGTGATCGATCAGGAGCTCGAGAGTGGTGATGTTGATCACCAAACTGAGGAGGGCCCGCGCGCTCAAACTCCAGAGTTTCTTGTCGATCCAGGCGTAGGCGGTGTAGAAGGCGGTGACCGCCGTCCCCGGTAACGCGAGGAGTTGGAGGCGCAGGAGCGTCGTACCCGACGCCACGTAGGAGTGACCGAAGATCAACATGACCCACGGCGCCAGCGGTACCGCGATGAGCCAGGTGCCGAGGAGAATCACGAGGGTCGTCACGAGACCCCGGCGGGTGTGGCGCGCCAGACGCTCCGGTTCGTGGAGCGCTTCTACGAGAAGGCTGCGCGACACCGACCAGAGGAACATCATCGGGCCGAGCACGATCTGAAAACTGACGTAGTAGATCGAGTTGGCTGATCCCCCGAGGTGGGCTAAGACGATGAGCGTCACGATGGACCCCGACACGTTGGAGAGCAGGGTGGTAATGGCCTGGGCGGCCGTCATCGACCACAGGCTGCGACCCTGGTCGAGGTCCTCGGTGGGCAGGTCCTCGAGGAGCCGTCGGGGCAGGTGAACTCGAAAAAGGAACCAGTTCACTCCGATGAGAGCGAGGGGGATCGGGGCCATCCACGTGATGAAGAGTCCGGTGGCGTTCGTTCCCCAGAGCGAGAGGGGCAGAAGTGCCAGTTTGGCGAGGGAGTAGAGAATGTTCTCTACGGGCACCCACTTCGAGGCTCGCAGGGCGACGAGGGCGTTGTCCTGGAGAGCGAAGATCGTCCAGAGACCCGTCGACACCACGAATACCGCCCCCCAATCGTCACCTCGCGGGAGGAAGTGTCGTGCGAGTCCGCTGGCGACGTAGAGAGTGGCGAGGGCCACTCCCACGAACGTCGAGACCGCGTAGGCGCGCAGAATCAGTCGGCCGCTTCGGCGACCCGCCACCGGTAGTTGACGCTGGAACAGAGCTCCGTAGCCGAGTTGGGCGATGGCGGCGATGAGGATCATCGCCGCGATCATGGCGGCTGATTTTCCCACCTCGGACTGCTGGTGCTGGTGAGCGGCGAGGCCCCAGTAGACGAGACCGAGCGCCGCCGATCCGCCGAAGGAGATCACGAGGGAGACGGCGTTGACCACCAACTTCTCATCCCGCCACCGCTCGCGGAGACGGCTGGGCGGGCGTGTCGGACGCGGGGGAGTGGCGGTGATGACTCAAATCTACCGAGAGCGCTTAAGAATCCCGCAAACGTCGTGACCGGTAGGGTGAGGTCGGAGGTCGTACCCGTGAGCACCGTTGTCGTTCGTCCCGAGGTCTCCTCCCCCTGGCGTCGTCGGTTTAACCTTCGGGTTCGCGCGACGATTGGGCTGGTGGAGGACCCTCCCGCTATGTGTCTCGACGAGAACGAGTCGTACATGCCGGTCAACTCGGTGACCCGGGTGGTTCACGGGGACTTAGCGACGATGATCGTCGGCGGCATGGCCTCCCTCTTCGCACAAATGCTCCATCCGCTCGCGATGGCGGGGGTGGCTCGCCACTCGCGTTACCGCGACGATCCCCTCGGTCGCCTGGTCCAAACCGCCCACTTCATCGGCGACACCACCTACGGCAACGTCGACAAGGCCGAACGGAGCCTCGAGCGGGTTCGCCACGTTCACACCTTCGTGCGAGGTGTCACCGATCGAGGAGAGCCCTACGACGCCGCCGACCCTCACTTGTTGACGTGGGTCCACCTCTGCGAAGCCCGGATGTTCCTCGAGGCGTACCGTCGATACGGTCGTACGCGACTCGCCGTAGAGGACCTCGACGGGTACGTGAGGGACATGTCCCGGTTGGCCGACGACCTGGGTGCCGAGTCTCCGCCCCGAACCTTCGACGATCTCGGAGACACTCTCGCACGCTTCCTCCCCGAACTGGAGTTGCGCGACGAGGGGGTCGTCGCGCGAGACTTTCTTCGTCGGGGCTTCGTGGCGGGGCGGCTCACCGGACTGGTTCACCGGCTGACGGTGATCGTCGCGCTCGACTTATTGACGACGAGTGAGCGCGACGCGCTCGGGGTCCCGGTGTCGTGGACCACGCGGGTCGTCGCTCGCTCTCTCATGCGAGTCGTCGCGGCACTGATGCGAAGTGTGGTTCCGCCCGTCGAGCGCCGAGAGATGACGTCGCGGTGACCCTCGCGCGCAGTCACTCGCGAGTCGTGGTGGCCCTCATCGCGGCGCTCGCCAGTTACGCCCAGTTTGGCGTGACGACCTCCCTCGGCGACGTCTCTCGGGCGCTCGGTCACCCGGGCCACTCGGGTTCTCTCGTCGCCGAAGCAGGTCTCAGTGGATCCCAGCTCGGTGTGGGGCTGGCTCTCGTGCGAGGAGCATCACTCTTCGCCCTTTTCTTCGCGGCGCGAGCGGACCGTTCCGGTCGCTGGCCCGTCATTCGCTGGACGACGACCATCGGGCTGGCCGCTACGGCGGTGGCGGCCGCCAGTCGCAGCTACTGGTTCTTCGTCGCGTGCTTCGCGCTGGGACGCCCCTTCCTCTCGGCGACGTCGGCCCTCTTGACCGTGGTCACCACCGAGACCTCCCGAGTGAGAGAGCGAGTCGGACACCTCGCCGTCCTCGCCGCCGCGACCGGCGCCGGCGCGGGTCTCGCCGCTCTCGTCCACTCTCTTTTAAAGGGTTCGGGAGGGTTTCGTTGGCAGTTCGCCTCGGCGGCGCTCGCCATCGCCCTCGTCGTTCCCCTCTCGCGACAGCGCCACGACCCGGTAGTGAGTGAGGAGCACCCGGCGCGACCGGGACGAGTGGCGCCCGAATGGCGGCCGCGGCTCTGGCGAGTGGCCCTCGTCGTGGCGGCCCTGAGCGCCATCTCGGGTCCGGCGAACGGATTTACCTTCGTCTACGGGGAGAACGTGTTGCACCTGTCGGCGTCTCGGGTGACCCTCGTTCTCGTCGCCTCCTCCCTCTCGGGACTGGTCGGACTCGTCCTCGCTCACCGGGTGGGTCGACGGGGTCGACGAACCGTCGGGATCGCCCTCGGGACCCTCGTCACCGTGTTCGGTTCTCTCGTCGCGTACTCGGGCACTCGCGTCGACTTCGTGCTCGGCTACTTGATCGGCGTCGGGGCGGCGGGCTTCGTGACCCCCCTGCTCGGCGCCCTGTCGACGGAGATTTTTCCTCGTTCCCAGCGCGCAACGACCTCGGGGTGGCTGGTCGTGGCCTCGGTCGTCGGGGCCCTCAGCGGACTCCTCGTCTTTGGGGTAGTGGCCGACGCCGCGCACGGCGGAGGGTCCCACGCTCTCGCCGTCGCCGCGCGGGTGACGTTCATCCCGTGCGTGCTCGCTCTGCTCGTCTTACGACACCTCACCCGACTCGACCCCGGCGAGCACGAGGTCGCCCACGAGGGCGCGGTGATCTGAGCCGACGTCGAGGGCTCCGCTCGACGTGGTTCGAAAGGGCCCTCGACTCAGCAGATGATCGATCTGGCTGTGGGCCCGGTAGGCGGGCCAGGTCTTAGCCCGCACGCGAGTCTCGTAACCGGGAAGCAGGGGACGCAGGAGTGGTCGCCAGCAGTTGAAGTCGCCGCCGAGGAGGAGGGGCAGGGGTTCGAGAGCGTCGAGGTGACGACGTACCCGGGCGTACATCCAGGGCGAGCCGTGGGAGAGGTGGGCTCCGTGGAGAGCGGCCACGTGAAGAACTCGTGAGTCGACTGTCAGACGAGCCAGGATCATGTACCGCTCCACGCGCTCGCGCGGTAGTCGTCCGAGGGGTACCACGGTGTACTCGCCCGGGTACCGAGAGACGAGACTGAGACCCCACTCGCCCGGCTCTCTCACGGGGGAATTCTCGAGGAAGTGCCGCTGGGCTCGCGAGAGCTGACGGTGCTCGCTCAGGTGAATGCCGCGTTCGCCGGTGAAGTGCGCGAGGGGGGGCTGCCAGCCCCGCCCGCCCGTCGTCGTGGCGACCCGCTCACCTCGAGCGAGGGGCACGAAGCGACCCTCCAGCCCCGCCCGGGCGAGTTCATCGACCATGTCGGTCGAGGCGCCCCGCCAGGTCTCGGGCAAGATGGCGATATCGGGCTCGAGAGCGAGGACCTTGTCGAGTGAGCCGCTCGGGCGACCCCAGCCGTCGACGCCGGCGTGCAGATTGCAAACGACCACGCGCACCCTGGCGATGGTAGGTGATGGCGGCTCACGGTGTGGCAAGGTGGAGGGGTGGATTCTGTGAGGGTGGGTTTTTCGCCCCGACTGTGGTGGGTCGACGCCTTCATCGGTGCGGGAGAGCGGGGTAATCCCGCC
>JAKBAZ010000109.1:3639-4923 GCA_021826255.1 Actinomycetes bacterium | reverse complement strand
GTCGAGGGACACCGACTCGGTCGAGTAGAGGACGCCCCGGCGCACCTCGACGCCCCGGCGAGTCAGTTCGTCGTCGAGTTCGGTGCGAGGGTGAGCCGCGCCCACGAGAAGGACGGGAGAGGCGACGCCGTCGGCGAGAGAGAGCGCCCCGCCCTCGCCCACCAGGTCCACGCGCCACCCCGCAGCGTCGAGGGCCCGAGCGGTCGACTCACCGACCGCCGCGACTCGGGTAGCCGGGCCAACAACGTCGCGCACTCGAGTGAGGACGGCGACGGACCTCGACGAGGTGACAACGATCCAGGACGCTCCGGCGGCGGCGGGGATGAGGTCGCGGCGCACCTCGTCGTCGGAGCGCTCCACCGTACGAGTCGCCGCGACGGACGCGAAGGGTTCTTCGAGCCAGGTCGCCACCTCCTCGTGGCGTCCTCGCTCGCGAACCACCACCACTCTCACGTCGACGCCCACCCCGGCAGACGCCCTCCACCACGTTCGTCGCGCACGAGCCGAGCGAGCGTCGTGCCGAGGACCATCGGATCGTCGCCGGTGAGTTCACCGCGAACACTGCGCGAACCGTCCGCGGCGGCCATCACGCCCCGTAGAACGATCTTGCCGTCTCGCACCTCGGCGTGAGCTCCCGCGGGGATAGAGCACCCGGCACCGAGTTCGACGAGGAAGGCTCGTTCGGCCTCGAGGGCTCGGTGCGAGGGTTCGTGGTCGAGGGCTCGTAGTTCCGCGAGGGTGGAGTCGTCCCCCTCTCGAACCTCGAGGGCGAGGGCCCCCTGGCCGACTTGGGGGATGCACCAGAGGGGATCGAGGACGTCGACGACCTCGGGAGTCTCGCCGAGGCGCGCCAGGGCCGCGGCCGCGGCCACAATGGCGACGACACCGTCGCGGCCGACGTGAGAGAGTCGTCGGGCCATGTTGCCCCTCAACTCCACGACCTCTAAATCCGCTCGACGTTCGAGCAGGAGCGCTCGTCGTCGCGGTGAACCCGTCGCCACCACGGCCCCCGGGGCAAGGTCGTCCCACCGAGCCCCCACGAGAACGTCGCGCGGGTCCTCGCGTTCTGGTACGGCGGCGATGACGAGCCCGGCGGGCGTCGTAGAGGGCAGGTCCTTTGCGCTGTGCACCGCGACGTCGGCGCGCCCCTCAAGGAGGGCTCGTTGAATCTCGACCGCGAAGACGCCGCGACCCCCGAGCTCGCGCAGAGACTCGTCGAGACGTTGATCACCCACCGTCTCCATCGCCACGATTTCGGTCTCGACTCCTCGGGCGTGGAGTTGC
>JAKBAZ010000109.1:0-3629 GCA_021826255.1 Actinomycetes bacterium | reverse complement strand
CCTGAGCTAGCGCCAGAGGCGAGCGGCGCGTCGCGAGTCGAAGGCTCACAGGTCGAAGAGGTGTCGAGTTGCTTCGGCGAGACGTGATCCCTGGTCCGATCCGGCCGACTCCTTTAACACGACGGTCGGGCGATGGGCGATCTTGGCGACGACTCCGCGCACCAGGGAGTGCACGAGCTCTCGGGTGTCCTCGTCGAGGCGTTCGAGGTCGGCGCTTCGCCGTTCGACTTCCGCCGCCACGATCTCGTCGAAGCGTCCCCGCAGACTGGTCACGACGGCCGAGGCGCCCCGAGCCCGCTGGTCGTCCACGTACTTGTCCACTTCGTCGCGAACGATAGCCTGAGCCTCGGCGAGTGAACTCCGACGATCGTCAAGCGCCGCGTCAACTCGTTGACGCATCGTCTGCAGATCCACTCGAGTGACCCCGGCCAGGGTGTCGACGGCTCGCTCCACTCCCCGGGGCACCGCGAGGTCCACCAGAAGCCGGGGTCCCGTCGCCGAGGCCATGCGGGCGCCACTCACCACGGGGTGGGCGAGTTCGGCGCAGATAAAAGTCACGCGAACGTCGGCGGCGAGATCGTCCACTGCGGCAAAGTCCGCCACGACGACCCTCTCGTCAGCGAGTTCGCGGGCGAGCGCTTCGGCTCGCTCCAGGGTGCGATTAGCGACGATAACTCGGCTGAGGCGAGGGTGGGCGAGGAGGTTCTTCACTACTCCCGATCCCAGTTGGCCCGCCCCCACCACGAGAGCGTCGCCGTCCTCGGACGGGCCTAGGTGTTCGAGAGCCGCCTCCACGGCGGCGTGAGCAAAACTGGTGGTGCCGCGCGCAATAGACGTCTCGTGGCGAACCCGACGCCCAGCCGACAGGGCGTGGGTGACGAGGGTCTGCAACTGAAGTCCGGCGGTGTGCTCATCGACGGCGAGGTCGAGCGCCCGGCGCAGTTGACCGAGGATCTCGTACTCTCCCGGTACGACCGACTTCAAACCCGACGCCACTTCGAAGAGGTAGGTCGCCACCCCGCGATCGAAGTGAACGCTCAGGTGCTCTTCGAAGCTGGCGCGCTCCACTCCACTCACCAGTTCGAGGGTGGAGATGATCTCCTCGAGCGCGTCGTGGAACCGGTCCGCCACGACCACCACTTCGGTGCGCAGACATGTCGAAATGAAGACAGCCTCCGACACGTTGCGGTGAGAGACCAGCGTCCTCACGACCTTCGCCCACTCGTGCTCGAGAATCGTCATGCGATCGAGCAGGTCGAGATCCGCGCTCTCGTGCGTCAGACCAACGGACATCAGCGCCACGGCGCGCCTCCTCTCTCACGTCGTCTCACGCGTCGCCTCCCACGGGTCGTTCGTTCGGAATCCCCACCGAGTGCAGGACACCGCCTCCGAGCAGTCCCATACCCGACACCAGGTGGTAGGTCAGTATCTGAAGTTCAATCGAGAAGTCCACGTAGTGCACCGCCACGCCCTGAGGCACCGTCAGTACTCGTGGGGCGAAGTTCAAGAGGGCCCGGATTCCCGCTCGGACCAGTCGGTCGGCCACGGCTTGGGCCGCTTCGGGGGGAACGCACAGCACCGCGACGTCGGCGAGGTCGATCTCGCCGTGGACGTCACGCACAACGTGGCGCGCGACGGTGGAGCCGATGACCGAGAGATCCGCGTCGTAGAGCCCCACCAGTTCAGCTCCGCGTACGAGGAAACTCGTGGAGTTGGCGAGAGCCCGTCCGAGGTTTCCGACCCCGACGATGACGACACGATACGTACGGTCTTGACCCAGAGCTTCGGCGATGTGATTGAGGAGAGTCTCGATGTCGTAGCCCGCGCCGCGCACACCGAGCGAGCCCAGCCCCGCGAGGTCCCGACGGACCGTCGTCGCGGTGACGCCGGCCTGGTCGCCGAGCTGGCTCGAGTCGATGGAGCTGTGTCCGCGCGATCGCCAGTTCTCCGCGATCCGCTGATAGACGGGAAGGCGAGCGACCGTCGGTTCGGGAAGGCGAAGAGGACGGCGTCGGCTCACGGGCTCAGCGCCCTAACTGACGGCTTCGCTCGGCGGCCGCGGCGACCGCTTCCAAGAACGCGCTGCGAACCGAGCGTGACTCGAGAATACGGAGTCCGGCGGCGGTGAGGCCCCCCGGCGAGGTCACCGCGTGACGAAGTGATTCGGGAGTGTCACCACTCGTGTGGAGGAGTTCGGCCGAACCGAGAAAGGTGTCGACGACGAGTTGAGTAGAAATGTCCCGCGACAGCCCCTGGTGCACTCCGGCTTCAATCAGCGACTCGACCACGAGGTAGAGGTACGCCGGCATCGCCCCGGACAGTGCCGACACCGCGTCCATCTTCGTCTCGGGAACTCGCACCACCGATCCCAACGTCTCCAGAATCGACTCAGTCCAGTCGAGATCGGCTTTGGTGCAGTTGGCCCCACCCGACATCGCACTGACTCCTCGTCCGATAGCGGCCGGAGTGTTGGGCATCGCTCTGATGACGGCCGTTCCGTCGGGTAACCCCGCCTCGAGACGAGCGCTGGAGAGTCCGGCGACCACCGAGACGACCCGCCGCACCCCGGTGAGAGCAATCCCTCGAAGAACACCGTCCACTTGGTCGGGCTTGACGCAGAGAATGACCGAGGTGGACGGACCGACCTGGTCGTCGCGGAAACTCTCCTCGACCGGCACGGGGCTGAGGCGTCGAGCCGTCTCTTCGGCTTTGGCGGCCCCACGCTGAATAACGAGGGTCGCGACGTCGGGTCGGGCCCGGTGCAACCCGGTGGCGATGGCGCTTCCCATGCGCCCACCACCGACGACGATGACCTCGTAAGACATGAGGTGAGGCTACCCGAGGGTGGGCCCGAGCCCTAGCACCGGGTCAACGCCCTCGACGCCAAGCGTTCGAGCACGCGGTCCAACTGACCGGCACTCTCGCGCCAGGTGTAGCGGCGCGCTGACAACACCGCCGCATTCGACAGCGACGAGTCGTCGTTGCGCTTGACCACCTCTTCCACCGCCGACGCCCAGGCGGCGGGCTCTCGGGACGCCACCAGAGCCCCATTCTCGCCGTCTTTAATCAGAGTCAAGAGGCCGCCGACCGCGGAGGCCACGACGGGTGTTCCACACGCGGCCGACTCGAGCGCGACCAAACCGAAGCTCTCCGAGCGCGAGGGCACGAGCGTCAGGTCCGCCGCGCGGAACCACGTGCTGAGCAACTGGTGACTCTGCGGAGCGACGAACTGAACGCGTTCCATCATTCGAGAGTCCCGCACCCGGTCCCGTAACGCCCTTAAGGTCCGATCCCCCTCGGGCCCTGAGGGCCCTCCCACGATGGCGAGGGAGATGTCGAGGCCGCGATTTCGTAACTCGATCGCCGTCTCGAGGGCGAGATCGGCCCCCTTCAAGGTTTGAAGTCGTCCGACGAAGAGGAGCCCGAGGGACGTTCCGGGCCAGCCGAGCGCCTCTCGGGCGCCGAGTCGATCTCCCGGAGAGAAAAAGGCGTGCTCGACGCCAAGGGGAACGATGACGATGCGATCGGGGTCGGCCCCGTAAAACTCTTGGAACTGATCGGCCTCCACCTCGCAACTGGCGAGCACGGCGTCAGAACAGGTGAAGATTTGCTGTTCAACTCGCGCACGC
>JAKBAZ010000108.1 GCA_021826255.1 Actinomycetes bacterium | reverse complement strand
CGACTCTTTACTCGACGACTTTCGCTGGTGGTCGGGGGCCCCGGTACCGGAAAGACGACGCTCGTGGCCAGGGTCCTCTCCGCACTCGAGAGTCTCGCTGAACCAGGTGCGCGGTTGCGGGTCGTCCTCGCGGCCCCAACAGGTAAAGCCGCGGTACGACTCATGGGAGACGTTCTCACTCGAGCCGACGAGGAGTCGTGGTCGGCCGTCACCGTTGACAAATCTCGCTCGGGTTCACTTCACCACATGCTCGGTCTTACCCCGAGGTCGAACCGAGCCCGGCGAGCACCCGACGCCGACCTCGTGATCGTGGACGAAGCGTCCATGGCGTCCCTCGCTCTCGTGAGTCAACTGGTGACGTCGCTTCCTCCCGACACCCGACTACTCCTCGTCGGTGATCCCCACCAGTTGGCGTCGGTCGACGAGGGTTCGGTCTTGGCCGATTTGGTGGATGCGGCTCACGTCACCGACCGGCTGACGACGTCACTCACGGTGGTGCACCGTACGGACTCGCGCGACATCATGTCCGCGTCGTCGTCCGTGCTGAAAGGTGACAGCGAGACTCTGCGGCGACTCACCGAGAGGTCGTCCGTGGTGCACCTGGTCGACGTGGTGACCCCCGAACTGCGCCACCGTCTAGGCGAACACGCCCGGCGGGTGGGTCGACTCGCCCACGAGGACCCGGGTAGAGCTCTCGCCGCCACGAGGGAGTTGGTGGTGCTCTGCGCGCATCGTGAAGGTCCTGGTTCAACGAGGTGGTGGCGCGACGTGATCGCCGCGTCACACCGGGTGGAGTTTCCCCGCCTCCCCGGCTCTGCGTTCAGCGTCGGCGAACCGGTGATCGTGACGCGCACCCAGCGTCACCTGAACCTGGTGAATGGGGACGTGGGTATCGTGATGGCCTCATCAGACGGGCCACTCGCTTATTTCGGAGAGGACCGGCACTGGCCCCTCGAGGGGGTCGGCTACCTGGAGTCGGCGTGGGCGCTCACCATCCACAAGTCCCAGGGCTCAGAATACGCCGACGTGGTGGTGTCTCTTGGGGAGTCCGCGGAGTCCCACTTGCTGTCGAGAGAACTTGTCTACACCGGCCTGACCAGGGCAAAGAACGCAGTGACCGTGGTCGCGACACCCGACGTTCTGGAGCAGGCGCTCGGGCGCGGAGTCTCTCGAACCTCCGCTCTCGCCCACCGAGTGAGCTCTCCTTAAGGGGCCGCCCGGCGACCGAAGCCGCCGGGCGGTCTTAGGAACTCCTTAGCGATGTTCCACTCCACCTTGAAGATGGGCTGGCAACGTTCGTGGAGTGTCGCAGAGAGGCTGCAGACACTTCAAAGGAGTTCCCATGACTCACCGTAGTCGCAGTGCACTGAAGGGTCGAGTGGCCACCGTCGCCGCGACCTCCGTCGGCCTGGCCCTCGTGGGCAGCATGGCCGTGGCCCCCTCGGCGTTCGCGAAGACCACTAGTCACAAGGCGACGCACCACGTAACGGTATCGAAGAAGAAGGCCGTGAAGACCGTTGCGAAGACGAAGAAGGGCCACTCCGGCACCATCATGGTGGGCGGCCCGCTCGCTGGCGGCCAGGGAATGGGCGAGGGCGAAGGTATGGGCGGCGGATTCGGTCACCACATGCACGACGGTCTCGTCGGCACCGTGAGCGCCGTTTCGAGCACCAGCATCACCCTGAGTGGACCCAACGGAAACTCCCAGACCTTCGCGGTGGACCCGGCCGTCACCGTGACGGAGAACGGCGTCACGAGCGCCATCGGTAACGTGGCGGTCAACCAGCGCGTCGCCTTGACTCTTTCGACCACGGTGTCGAACGACGTCACCGCGATCACCGTGGCCCCGGCGGCCCTCGAGGGCACCGTGGTGTCGGTCGGTACGAACTCCTTCGTCATCTCCGACGAGGCTGGCTTCTACCGCACGGTGAACACCTCCGCGTCCACCACGTACACCAACGCCGGCGCGACGGCCACGTCGAGCGTCGTGGCGGTTGGAGCGACGGTGATGGTCCAGGGTGAGGTCGACCAAACTGACCACACCTCGCTCGACGCCCTCAGCGTCAACGCCGGAACCCCGACGCAGGGAATGCCGGTGGGCTCGAACCCGGGCATGCCGATGGGTGGCGGATTCGGCGACAACTAGGCGAATCCTTCGAGTCGACTGACTCGAGATCGTGTGACGACCCCCCGGGATCTCCCGGGGGGTTTGTTACGCGTGGTCGAGATTCATCTCCACCACGCGAAGGCGTCCCTCAAGAAGTCCCAGGGCTCCGCGGTTCTCGCGGATGAGAGACATTTGATCTCCGAAAGCTCGTTGGCGCCACACGCGATCGAGTCGACTGGGAAGTCCCCGTTCGAAGCGTACGAGGTCTCGGTGAGTCGCCAGTGTGGCTGACGAGAGGGACCACTCGTCAGCCACCTCCTTCGCAACGAGGCGCATCAGGGCGAGCCGTCGACCCCGGGCCCCGTCGCTCACGTCGGCGTCGGCGGGCCAGAGCTCGTCGGGGTCAGCGCCCGCGGCTGCGTCGAGGGCGCCTTCGAGGTGTTGGCGCACGACCTCATCGCGCGACACGCTGAGTGTCGCGAGACGTGCGGGACGAAAGGCGACCTCGAGGAGGTCCTCGTCACTCAGTACCCGAGTACGCACTAAGTCCCGTTGACGCGCGAGAGTGTCACGGGCCACGCAAAGGTACTGGCCCCGAAGTCGCACCTCGCTCGGTGCGCGCGAGAGTCCCTTCACTCGCCACCACAGGGCGAGTTCGTCTCCCGCCGAGTCGTCTCGCAGTACGGCGTCGGACTCCTCGCGCCACGCCTCGGCGCGATCGCAGGACACGAGGTCTTCCGAGAGTCGCTCGCAGAGCTCGACGAGGTAGGCCACGTCGGCGGCGGCGTAGCGTAACGCACGTTCGGGTAGCGGGCGAAGGAGCCAGTCCCGGGTTTGTTCCGACTTGTCGAGGCGTAGCCCCAGGTAGTCGCGAGTGAGGGCCGCGAGAGAGGTCCGAGGTCGCCCGAGCAGTTGGCCACCCACCTCGGTGTCGAGGAGGTGGCGGGGACGCACCCCCACGGCGGATTCGACGAGATCGAGGTCGTTCACGGCGGCGTGGACCACGGCGACGGCCGGTGAGTCGAGGAGGGCCCCTAGGGGAGACGAGTCCACGACCGTGGGGTCCACGAGGGCCACCTCGTCGTCGCAGCAGATCTGCAGGAGGGCCAAGCGGGGGTGATAGGTAGTGCGCTGTTCGAACTCGGTGTCGAGGGCGTAGGAGGTGGTGCCAAGATGACGTGACACGTAGGCGTCGAGATCACTCGCCGTCTCTATCAGGGTGTACTCGACCCCTGGGTCACCCACTAGCCGAGCCCGCCGGGGTTCCACGCGCCCCATTGAGCCGTGACGCCGGCCACGACGACCCCAACGAAGATCGAGAGGGCCACGGTCCAGGCGTAGCGTCGAGCGGCTCGCTCCCCCGAGCGAGTCACGAATCGAGCGATCTCGGGTAGGTGTCCGAGCACGTGAATCGTGGTTGCTCCGAACCAGAGAACGAAACTGGCTTTGTGGAGAAAGAGGGCGAAGGAGTCCGCGCTTCGCCACGCCGGAACCATGAGTACCACCCCGGTGGCGAGCAGCACCCAGGTGAGGATACCGAGAACGGGTCCGAGGAGCCGAAGAATCATCGGGGGAGGACCCTTGTCGACGTAGGCCTTCTCGCCGAGGTAGTAGTGGACCATTCGCCAGGCGGTGGACGCGCTCTTGAGGGCGACGGGGCCGACGAGCGCGGCCCCGAGGGCGGCGTGGAGGGTTACCGACCCTGGTAGGAGGGGGATAGTGAGCCCCTCGACGAAGAGAGCGACGAGGAGGACGACGGCGGTGGCGTTAGTAATACCGGAGTTCGTCGCGGGATCGCGGGGGGGTGCGGCGAGATGGCGTGGTGCGGGCACCGAGCCATTGTAGGGAGATGCCCCCCCTCGTTAGGGTTGGGGAAACTTAAGAAAACTCTGCACAATCTCCCACCCCTGTTCGAGGGAGATCTCCCCGGCGTCCAGCATGTCCCAGACGCCCCAGAGAGAGTAGAAGACGGCCCAGATACGGGCCCGGACCTCGGGATCACGGTGGTGATCGGGGTCGATGGCGCTCGCCCATCGATCGATGAGCCGATCACGGGCGATGACCGCGACCTGTCGACCGTCGTCGCTACGCACTCGAGGCGAGAGAATCTCGCGTAGGAACTGGCGAAGACGAGGGTCGAGTTCGAGTACCAGGCGTAGTTGGTTGTAGGCGGCCTCGCGAGAGGGCAGTTCCTTTCGAGCCTCGTCGAAGTGCTTACTTAGTTCCTCAAAGCGACGAACCGTCATCGCGCTGACGAGGTCGGTCACGGTGGGGAAGTGCTGATAGACGAGCTGGCGCGACACTCCGGAGTGTTCGGCGAGGGCCGCGATGGTGAGGCCGTCGAGTCCCACCTCGTCGAGCAACGCGTCGGCGTCGTCGAGCAACGCGTGACGACGGGCTCCTTGACGCATGTACGTTCGCGGCGGGGAGGGGTGGGACCGGTGGGGATCGCGCACACCCCTAGTTTACAAATTTAACATAGTGTAAAGTTCTTAGTGATTCTAAGAAAGGCTAAAAAGTGAACCCGAGTGCGGCGAATCGGCGGTCCTGGCTGGAGACCCTCGGTGGACTCTGCGCTCGTCGAGCCGGCCGGGTGATTGCCCTGTGGGTGGTTCTCCTCCTCGTCGTGATCGCGGGTTCCCGAGTGAGCGGTGGCGCCTTCTACGACTCCATCTCACTCTCTGGACTCTCTTCTCAGACGGGCAACGCACTCCTCGGTGCCCACTCACCCGGCACCGGGGGATCGTCGGGTCTCGTCGTCT
This sequence comes from Actinomycetes bacterium, assembly GCA_021826255.1. GTDB lineage: Bacteria > Actinomycetota > Acidimicrobiia > Acidimicrobiales > RAAP-2 > RAAP-2. The sequence continues at coordinate 56 of JAKBAZ010000108.1, read as the reverse complement.
TTTACGCGAAGGACCTCGTTGCTCACCAGAGTGTCGTCACGGAGGCGCAGAACAAC
>JAKBAZ010000107.1 GCA_021826255.1 Actinomycetes bacterium | reverse complement strand
TCCGGCGCGCGCCGCGGCGGCACCGGCGGCCACCTCGAACGAGATGATCTGGCCCTTCAACTTGATGGTGACGGCGGCGAGGGTGTTGCGAGTCGTGTTGGCCGACGCAATGCTCTGGGAGAGGAGTGACTGCATCTCGTTGGTCGCGGCCGTCGCTTGGCGACGAGCCGAGTCGACTCGTTGGATCGTCACGAACAGATTGTGTCGTTCCTGGTTCAGTGAGACGCGCAACGAGTTGAGGTCGCCGAGCGCCACGTTGGAGTAGATCTGGCTGGCCGCTACTTGCGTGGCGTTCTGCGTGAAGAGGGCCTCGGTTTGCGCGCTCGACGCTCCCGTGACGTAGGACATGACGGAGGCCTTGACCAGTTTGGTGGTGGTGGTTTGAATGTGGGCGCGGATCACCCGAGCGTGACTCTGGAGGGCGACCTCGGAGGCGGTGAGTCCGGCCACGCGCGCCTTGTCGGCGTCGTAGGCGTTCGCCGTGATCTCGCTCTGCTTCTCCTCGTGGGCGAGAGTGGCCGACAACTGCGCAATCTCTTGACGGGTCTGATCGATGGTTTGGGCCCGAGCCGGCCCCGCCGCTGAGAGGGTGGCAACGAGGCTCGAAGCGAGAGTGGCTCCGAGGGCCAGGTATCGCGCGGGCGTCCGACTTCGCTCGTGGAACATTACAACAGCCTAACGAAACGATTTTTCTCACCGCACGAATTGGGGGGCAATTGTGTCAAGTAGCGTAAGAGTTGTCGATCGCGGGGGCGTAGCCCAATGGCAGAGGCAGGGCGCTTAAACCGCCTCCAGTGAGGGTTCGAGTCCCTCCGCCCCTACTGCGCGACCGCCACGAAATCTTTAGTAGCGTAGCCCCCGTGGCAAATAGCGCAATGGGTAAGTGGGTGAGTCGCGTGGGTGCGGCCGGCGGTGGGAAGGCGTATCGCAAGACGCGGCCGTCCAACTACTACGCCGTCCTCGTCGTGATTGTGGCCCTGGGTCTTCTCTCGGTCGTCCTCTCGCGCTACGACTACCAGCACCCCGCAGCGGCTTCGGTGACGTCGGGAACCCCGCCGGCGGTGGGCACGACGTGGTACGCCGCAGTGAACGTAGAGGTCTGCGGAGTCAACCTCGCCCCCTTGTCGGCGAACACCTCGACCACGTCGGGCCTCACGATGAAGGCGTCGAACGTGATGCAGATCAGCCCCCTGTCGTCAGCCGACAGCGGGAACCACGCCACTCTCGGTCAGTTCGGTGCGGAGTACCCGGGTCTGATCCTCGACTCGTCCGAGCTGGCTATTCCGACGGCCGCCGGAACTCCGAACGCGGCGACGACCTACCACAACGGCGAACTCTGCCCCAGTAACTCCAAGTACCCGAAGAAGGCTGGCCGAGTCATCTACGCCTACTGGCCGAGCCTCTCGACGACGACCCCGACTCTGACGACCAATCCCTCGTCGATCAAGCTGACCCAGTACCTGCGGGTCACGTTGGCCTTCGACCCGACGGGTGTGACCCCGAGTGCGCCGAGCAAGGCGACGGTGGCGGCGATGGTGGTTGACCAGGCGAACGTCGGCACCACCACGACGACGACCGCTCCGACCACCACCACGACCGCTCCGAAGAGCACGACGACCGCTCCGACGACCACGTCCACCGTGGCCAAGGGATAGGCGGACGACGGGGTGAAGTCCATCATTCTCGTAGGGGGCAAGGGCACTCGACTGCGCCCGCTCACCTTCGAGATGCCGAAGCAGATGCTTCCGCTGGTGGGACTCCCCATGCTGGAGTGCGTGTTCGCCTCGCTGGCCAAGCACGACGTGGACGAAGTGGTCCTCTCGCTCGGCTATCTCCCGGATCAGTTCATAGATGCCTATCCGCTCAACTCGATTTCGGGGGTCAAGCTGACCTACGCCGTCGAGCCCGAACCACTCGATACCGCGGGCGCTATTCGTTTCGCCGCCGAGACGGCGGGAATCGACGACACCTTCCTCGTCGTTAATGGTGACGTCTTGACGGACTTAGATTTGAGTGCGTTGGTAAGCTTTCACCATCGTCGCCACGCCGTAGGGACTATCGCCCTGCACGAGGTGGACGACCCCTCGAGATACGGGGTCGTGGCCACGGACTCGGAGGGGCGCGTCGAAGCCTTCGTGGAAAAGCCGGCGCGCGAAGCCGCTCCCTCCAACTTCATTAACGCGGGAACCTACGTCTTCGACCCCGCAGTTCTCGACGTGATTGCCCCCGATCGGCGAGTGTCGGTGGAGAGGGAGGTATTCCCCCTCCTCGCACAACAAGGCTCGCTCTTCGCCATGGCCGACAACGCGTACTGGATCGACACCGGAACCCCCGAATCATTTCTCCAGGCCAACGTGGACGTGCTCCACGGCTTTGACGTGGGGCGTCATCTCGAACACCTCGAGGGCACGACCTGGCGCCACCCCAGTTCCACCGTGGCCCCGGGGGTGCGGACGCGAAATGCGGTCATCGACCGGGACTGCGTGGTGGGAGCCAACGTCGTCCTCGAGAACGTCGTTCTCATGCCCGGCGCCATCGTGCGTGACGGAGCCCAGGTGCGAAACTCCTTGATCGGACCCCGAGCGGTCATCGGGTCACACTCCGTTCTCGGCCCCACCTGTGTGGTGGGCGCGGAGTACGTGGTTCCCGAACACTCCCGCTTGGCCGGTTCGGTCAAGTTGGGCGATATCTAACTCAGCGAAAGAGATCCCCGGTGGGGGAACGTACGACGTCCTCACCCACGGACCCGGGTCCGAAGTAGTCCGGGTTAAGACCCGAGATAATCGCGACCGGCGTGCGGGCGGCTTTGCCGAGGACGAGATTGGCGGCCGCCGCGATCTCGTCGACGATGGCGACTTCGGTCACCTCTAAGATCCGTCCGTTGCCGTCGGGTGTCCCTCGTAGGTCGAGGATCGGACGTAGGCCCGCAACGCCCAGGGCGACGTCGACGACGCCGTTTCGCCAGGTTCGTCCGAAGGTGTCGGTGATGACGACCCCGACGTCGACGTCGAGGGCTCGTCGTAGGTCCGCTCGAAGGCGCCGAGCGCTGCGATCGGGGTCCTTCGGGAGCAATACCGCTGTCCCCTCGGCGGTATTGGAGTGATCGATGCCCGCGTTGGCGTTCACGAAGCCGTGGTGGGTTTCGGTGATGCGCAGCGGACCGCGGCGGCGAAGGATACGCCGACTCTCCGACTCGATGAGTGAGTCGCGCGCCTCAGGCGAACCGTCGAAGTCGACGACGCGTCCCTCCGCCTTCGAGACGATCTTTGAGGTCACCACCAGTACGTCCCCGTCGACGAGCGCGTCGCTGGAGAGGGTGAGCGCGTCCAGGATGACGTCGGCCAGATTGGTCCCGGCGACCACCTCCTCGATTCCGACGAGGGCGCGAATGCGCAGTTCACTCACCCCAAGATCTCCACGAGTTCGCGGATTTCGTCAGGGCGATCGAGGTGAGTCCCCGTGACGACGGCCTGACACCCCGTCATCTCCACCGCGGGGCGAAGTTCCGCGTCCTCGTGGTCCATCACCATGGTGCCGAGCCAGGGGGCGTAGTGAGACGCGACACCCACGGGACTCACGTCGAGACCGAGTTCGGACATCAACCGATCGGCGGGTCCCTTGAGGGCTCGTCCCCCGATGATCGGGGAGATGGCCAGCGCGTCGCCTCGCTCCACGAGGACCTCGCGAACACCGGGAACCGCAAGGAGGGGGTCGATGGAAAGGAGGGGATTGGAGGGAGCGACGACGACGCGTCGAGCGTCGTTAAGAGCCTCGAGAACCCCCGGAGCGGGTCGGCTGGTGGCCGCTCCCTCAAATCGCACGCGCTCGACTCTCACCGAGTGCCGGTGTCGGACGAAGTACTCCTGGAAGCTCAGGTCCCCGACCTCGGTGTCGAGTCGAGTTTCGAGAACGTCGTCGGTGACCGGGCGTAGGGTGATGGTCACGCCCAGCCGTGCGGCGAGGTCGGCCGCGACGGCGCTCTTGGTGTCGCCCTGACGCAGACGCTGGGTCCGGTAGAGATGGGTGGCGAGGTCCAGGTCCCCGAGACGGAACCAGTTCTCCCCGCCCAAGGCTCCGAGTCGTTCCATGGTGCGCCAGCTCTCTTCACGTAAACCCCAGCCGAGTTCCTCATTGTGAAGTCCGGCCAGGTGGTAGGTGATGGAGTCGAGATCGGGGCAGATGGTGAGTCCGTGCATGACCGTGTCGTCGCCCACGTTCACGATGGCCACCAGTTCCTCCTCGGTGAACTCCCGCCAGGCTCGCAGGAGTCGGGCGGCTCCGACACCACCACACAGAACGGCAATCATTCCGTCGACTCTAGGGGGCTCGGTAACATCGAGGGTCGTGACCGAGTCGGAACTCACCCTCGGATGGCCCGGAACCCCCAGCGTCATTCTGCTGCAGCGCGAGGGTGACGAGGCGCACGTGGTGGCGCACGCGGGCGATCTCGATGAACCCCGCCCGTGGGCGTCGGTCAGCAAAGTTGCCGTGGCGTTGGCGTGCGCTCTCGAGAGTGACGAGGGTCGTCTCGGCGACGACGACGTGGTGGCGGACAATGGTGCCACCGTGAGTCAGCTGTTGTCTCACTGCGGCGGATTCGGACTCGAAGAAGCCGATCCCCGCTACACACCCGGTTCTCGTCGGGTGTACTCGAACGTGGGCATCGACAAGGTCGTCGACGCCGCGCGTCGGGGGCGCGAGTGGACCGAGTGGCTCACTGAGCGCGTGGTGGGGCCACTCGGGCTCACTACCACAGTGATGTCGGGGCGTCCGAGCTCGGGGTTGGCGGGCTCTACCTCCGATCTCGCCCGACTCGCGGGAGAGTGGCTCATTCCCCGCCTGGTTTCTCCCGCGAGGGATCGTCTGGTGACCACACCTTTTGGGGCGAGTCTCTCGGGAGTCGTTCCCGGGTTTGGTCGATTCGACCCTTGTCCGTGGGGGCTCGGACCGGAGATACACGGAACGAAAGATCACTGGATGCGCTCGTGGGCGCCG
>JAKBAZ010000106.1:4088-5013 GCA_021826255.1 Actinomycetes bacterium | reverse complement strand
GCCTCGGAACTTCTCGACGCGGGACTCGCTCCCGCCACGCCCGTCGCGTCGGTGGAGTGGGCGTCGTGGCCCGAACAGCGAGTGCGCGCGGGTTTACTGGGTGAGCTCGATCGCTGGGAGGGAGTGGCTCCCTCGGTGCTCGTGGTGGGCGAGGTGGCTCGGGGAGTCGAAGGACTCTCGTGAGCTCTCCCGTCTTTCCCGTGGCCCTGGTGCTCGCGAATCGAGACGTCTTGGTCGTCGGCTTCGGTCGGGTCGGTGCCTCCAAGGCTCGCCAACTCCACGAGGCGGGGGCCCGAGTTCACGTGGTGACCCGGGAGTGTCTCGAGAGTCCGCCGGAGTGGCTCTCCTCGCTGCACGTGCGCGACTACGAAGAGGGTGACCTCACCGACGTGGACTGGGTCGTCTCGGCGACGGGAGATCCCACCACTAATGACCGCATCGTGGCCGAAGCTCGGCGTCGTCACCGATTTCTCACTGTCGTGGACGACCCTTCGCGCAGCGACGTCTTCTTCAGCGCGATCCACCGAGACGGCGACGTCGTCGTCGCGGTCTCGACGTCGGGGGCCTCGCCGGGTCTCGCCGGGTGGATAAGGGACGCGGTGAGAGAGAACCTGCCCCGAGGGCTCGGTCTCATCGCCGCCCGACTGCGCCAGGAACGAGCGCAGTATCACGCGCGGGGACTCAGCACCGAGTTCGACTGGCGTCCCCGAATCGAAGAACTCGTCGTCTCAGGCGGGTTCGTCCAGCCGAGTCCCTGTGTCCTCGACGTGGACGTACCGTTCACCGCGAACCCAACTCGCCCCCGCGGCCAAGAGACTCGCGGCGATGGCGAAGTCGAGCGCCCAGCGCAGCCCGGTGTGGAAACTGTTCTCGATGAGGTGGGGGAAGAAGGAGCGCCCGGTCAAGAGCGTGCCGGCCACCACCG
>JAKBAZ010000106.1:0-4078 GCA_021826255.1 Actinomycetes bacterium | reverse complement strand
TAGCGTGGGCGAGGGCGTGGGGTCCGAGCAGGTGCGCGACCGGGTCAACGCCGAGAAACGCCGCGAAGAGGGTGGCGATGGGGGGTAGGTGGCTCGCCCGGGTGGCGTCGAGCGACGGAACGCCGTGGGCGAGCAGTCCGAGGTCGAGTTGAGTGGACAGACTGGCCGAGAGTCCGACAATCAACAGAGTGAAGAAGAGTCCGATGGAGAAGACCTGGGCCGAGTTCTGAAACGTCGTGTACATCCCCGAACCCACTCCGCGTTCGCGCGGGGGCAGGGCGTTCATGACGCCGGCGCGGTTGGGTGAACCGAAGGCCGCCATGCAGAGACCCGTGACGAAGAGCAGTCCCCCAAAGAGGGGGTAGGAGAAGTTGACCGGAATGAGTTGGAGACTCAGAAAGCACGCCGCCGTGCCGAGCATGCCGCCGGTGGCGAAGGGACGAGCGCCGAAGCGATCGGAGAGGTACCCCGAAAGGGGACCCGAGATGAGCATGCCCGCGGTGAGGGGCACCATCGCTACCCCGGCCCACAGGGGGGTTCGCGCGAAGTCGTAGCCGTGCTCGGGTAGCCAGATGCCCTGGAGCCAGATGACGAGTAGGAACATCAGTCCACCGCGCGACAGGGCGGCGAGAAAAGAGGCCGCGACTCCCGAGGTGAAGGCCCGAATCTTCAACAGGGGAAGACGAAACATGGGTTCGCTCACCCGTCGTTCCACGACGACAAACGCGCCGAGGAGAAGGACGCCGAGGAGGAGACCTCCTCGAACGAGCGGTGAGGTCCAGCCCATCGAGTGGCCCTGGTAGGACTGGATGCCGTAGGTGAGACCCACCATGAGCGACACCAGGCCGAGGGCGAAGGTGACGTTTCCCAGCCAGTCGATCCGGGAGCGGTGCCGTTCGCCGAGTTCACGAAGGTAGCGGTACCCGAAGTAGGTGCCGGCGAGCCCGACGGGGACCGAGACGAGAAAGATGAGGTGCCAATCGAAGGGCGCGAGCAGGCCCCCCACGATGAGTCCGATGAAGGACCCCGAGAACGCCGCCGCCTGATTGGCGCCCATCGCGAGACCCCGCTGGTGGGAGGGGAAGGCGTCGGTGAGAATTGCCGAGGAGTTGGCCATCAACATCGCGGCTCCGAGAGCTTGAAAGAGACGCATGATGACGAGCCACCAGCCGGCGGCCCGACCGTGCATCCAGGTGATGGAGAGAGCCGCGGAGAAGAGGGTGAACAGGGCGAAGCCGGCGTTGTAGATCCGCACTCGTCCGTACATGTCGCCGAGTCGTCCGAGACTCACGACGAGGACGCTGGTGACGATGAGAAACCCGAGCATCATCCAAAGCAGGTAGAAGGAGTTGCCGGGCTCGAGGGGGTCCATCCCGATACCGCGAAAGATGGCGGGCATCGCGATGAGCACGATGGAGGAGTCGATGGTCGCCATCAACATCCCGGTCGTCACGATCGCGAGAGCCACCCACTTGTAGCGCGCGTCTCGGGCGTTGTTCGCCCTCGGGGGCGACGAGCGGAGTAGTAGACCGTCGAACACTACCTGCAGACTAGCGTTTTATTGCTTGCTGATAAGCAACTAGATAATTGAGGTGCGACGGTTGAAGGAAGTCGTGGGGGGGTACGATGGAATTCTGAGATTTTCTAAGGATGACGGTGGAGTCACACGAGGTAGCCGATCGCGACATACTCTTCGACGTCCGAGAGGACGTGGAGCGTCTCTTTAACCGGCACATGGAGGCACCACGCCTGTGGTATCCCCACGAACAGATCGCCTGGGACGAGGGTGAGGACTTCCAGTCGACCCCCTGGTCGCCCGATCAGTATCCGACGAGTGAAGGGGTGCGCTCGTCGATCTACGTCAACCTCTTGACCGAAGACAATCTGCCCTACTACACGACCACTATCCTCGGGCACTCTCCGAAGGACCACCCCATTCGGGAGTGGACCTATCAGTGGACCGCGGAGGAGAACCGTCATTCGACGGTCATCCGCGACTGGGTCCACGTCTCACGGTGCATCGACCCCACCGTGCTCGAGGATGGTCGTCGAATCCAAATGACCAGTGGTGAGTTCCCGGAACCTGAGACCTTCTCCGACCTCATCTCCTACGTGGCCTTTCAAGAGCGCGCCACCCAAATCGCTCACCGCAACACCGCCTCGCGACTGCCGAAGGAGGACCGGGTGGGTCGAAACGTGCTGGGTCTTGTCGCCGGCGACGAGACCAAGCACTACATGTTCTACCGAGACCTCGTCGCGGCGAGCCTGCTCGTGGATCCGTCGACCATCGTGCAGTCCCTAGAGCGTCAAGTAGCGAGATTCGCGATGCCCGGCACGGGTATACCTCGATTCACTCGCCACGCCGTGCGAATCGCTCGCGAGGGGATCTACGGACTCCAGCAGTTCCTCGGCGACGTGGTCGAGCCGATGGTTGACTCCTGGCGCATCGCGGCGCTCGAGGGCCTGAGTGCCGAGGCCGAGGTGGCGAGAGATCGTCTCTTCGCGACCATCGAGACACTGCGCGCCAGCGTCGAGAGGATGGCCGATCGGGCCGCCGCGAACGGCGCGCTCGCCTAGTCCTTCTCGAACAGAATCGCGAGACGTTCGAGAATCTCATCGGCGGGACCGGCCACGCGCACGACTTTGAGGCGGGAGGTGGCCCCGCGTTCGAGAGTGACGTCGCGGGGCCGCCGATCCAACGCGTCGGCCACGGCCTTAAGAACGGCCCGGTTAGCGGCACCTTCCAGGGCGCGAGCGCGCACCTTGACCACGAGCGCCGTCTCGTGTCGACCTCCCACCCTCGTGGAGCGAGCCCCGGGTTGCACCCAGAGAGTCACGGCCACCGAGTCACCCACCGCCTCACCCTAACCATCTACAGTCCCTTGGGGAGGCAATGGTGAAGTTGTCCGACGCAATCGCGCAGGTGAGTGCACCCGGAGAGATCTTCGAGACACGCACTCGCGGCATGCTCCGAGAGTTCGTCCACGCCCCGGAGTCACTACGCGACCTGGTCGACGCGGCCCGAGGTGACCCCCGTCCCTTTCTACTGTTCGGCGAGGAGGAGTGGAGTTTCGCTCGCGTCGTCGAGGGCGCCGACGCTCTCTCGACGTACCTCGTGTCGGAGTTGGGGTTGAGGCGTGGCGATCGCGTGGCGATTGCGATGCGTAATCGACCCGAGTGGGTGGTGACTCTCGCCGCGGTGACTCAGGTGTCTTTAGTGTTGGTCGCTCTCAATCCGTGGTGGAGTGAAGAGGACTTGAGCGACGCCATCAGTGACGCTGATCCCCGAGCTCTCATCGTCGGCGAGGAACTCTCGGAGTTCGCTCGGCGTCTGACCGAGAGTCACTCTCTCACGGTGATACGCGTGGTGAGAGAGTCGACGCCGTCGGGCCCGGCGTCCTTCGGAGTCGACTTCCACGAACTCCTGCGGGGCCCCGTCGGGAACCTCGAGCCACGGCCTCGGCGCGACGATGTCGCGACGATGCTCTTCACCTCGGGCACCACGGGTCGATCGAAGGGCGCCGTCTCGACCCACGGCGCGATCACTCAAGCACTGCTGGCGTTCTCGGCGGGACTCGTCATCGAGTCGGTTCGTTCGAACGAGACCGACTCTCCGAGCGAGACGGTGCCAATCTTGCTCGTCCCACTCTTTCACGTGACGGGCTTAATCCCGGTGCTGCTCTCAAGTATCGCCTGGAAGTTTCGACTAGTGGTGGCCTCGCACTGGGATCCCGGTGAGGTCCTGGCGCTGATTGCTCGCCACGGTGTGACTCACGTCATCGGGGTACCAACTCAGATTTACGATCTCCTGCACGCCCCGGGAAGTGAACGAACTGACCTTTCTTCGGTGCGCCGACTAGGAGGCGGAGGCGCTCCGGCCCCGGTGGACCTCGTGAACCAGGTCGAGGAGCGCCTCGAGGGAGGACGCTCCTTTCTCGGTTACGGACTGACCGAGACCAACGCGTACGGTCCCCAGAACTACGCCGAGGACTACGTGCGCCGACCCGGCTCGACGGGACAGGTTCCCACCATCGTCATGGACGTCGAGATTCGAGACGACGAGGGTCGACGGTGCGCT
>JAKBAZ010000105.1 GCA_021826255.1 Actinomycetes bacterium | reverse complement strand
CGTCGGTCTGCTCATCGCCATGTTCATCCTCTTCTCGCACCACACGGGACTCGGGTACCTCCAAATCGCCACCAGTGCGTCCACTCACCTGTCGGGGTCGGCGGCCACCTGGGTCGTGGTGGCCCTGCTCTTCGGGGCCTCGGGTAAGAGTGCCCAGATCCCCCTCTTTAATTGGCTCCCCGACGCCATGGAGGGTCCGACTCCCGTCTCGGCGTTGATTCACGCGGCGACGATGGTGACGGCGGGCGTCTACTTGTTGGTGCGTCTCGCCCCCGTACTGGCGTTGTCGAGTTCGGGGCGAACCATCATCGCGGTGGTGGGAGCCCTGACCGCCTTCGTGGCGGCCACCATCGCCACGTCCCAGAAGGACATCAAGAAGGTACTGGCGTTCTCGACGGTCTCCCAGATTGGCTACATGGTGTTGGCCGTCGGCGTGGGGGCGTACGGGGCGGCGATTTTCCTCATGGTGGCCCACGCCTTCTTTAAGGCCCTGCTCTTCTTGGGCTCGGGTTCGGTCATCCACGCCCTCGACGGAGAGCAGGATCTTCGTCGGATGGGAGCACTTCGAGCGGTGCTCCCTTGGACCTATCCCACCTTCCTCGTGGGCTGGCTCGCCATCTCGGGTCTCCCACCGTTTTCCGGGTTCTTCGCGAAGGGGGCGATCTTGACGAGCGCCTTTGCGCACAATAAGGTCCTCTGGACGCTCGGGGTGGTGACGGCGGTCCTGACCGCCTACTACATGACGCGCCTCTTCGTCTTGACGTTCCAGGGACACGAGCGCTACCGCGCCACGATGGACCACGATCCTCACGAGTCACCGCTCGTCATGGTGGTGCCGCTCGTCGTTCTGGCGATTGCCGCAACGGCGGCCGGGGCGCTCGATCTGCCGTGGAGCCACCACCACACCCTCGACACCTTCATTACCTCGACGGTGGGGGTGTCGTCTTCGGCGGTCACGGTGAGTGCCGCGGGACAGTGGACTCTCGCCCTCATCGACGTCGTGGTCGCGCTCTTAGGCTTAAGTGCCGCCGTCGCGCTCTGGCGCTCGCGCAGTGACCATCCCGCCCTTGAGCCCCGCTTTCTCGAGCGCGTCTGGTTCCTCGATGACGCCTACGACCGAGTTCTCGGCCGTCCGCTCACTCGCGTTGCGATCGAGACCTCCCGAGTGGACGAGGTCGTGGTGGATCGCGCGGTGGAGGGAGTGGCCGGGCGCGTACGGGCCTCCGCGTCGGGCGTGAAGAAACTACAAACCGGCCTCGTGCGCCACTACGCCCTCGGGATGACTCTCGGGGTGTCGCTCATTGTGGTCTACGTGGTCTCGAGGGTGGGGTAACAATGCACTCGTCGTGGTGGGTGAGCGCCCTCCTACTCGTCCCGCTCGTCGGCGCCGGCGCCGTCGCGGCCCTGCGCCATCACTCGCTCGTCGCTCGCCGGTTTGCACTCGCCAGTGCCGGGCTGGAGATGATTCTCGCGATTGTGGTGGCGTTGCTCTACAACGCCCACGTGGCCCAGGCGTCGACCTTCGACTTCGCCACCCGCTGGGTGGTCTCGGCTCCGCTCGGCTTGGCCTACGACGTGGCGCTCGACGGAATCTCGTTGACGCTCGTTCTTCTGAGTTGTTTCGTCGCCCTCGTCGCGATGACCTCGGATCGCACGTCTCGTCGCGAGCCCGCCTACTTGGCCTGGCAACTTCTCTCCCTCGACTTCTCGGTGGGGGCCTTCGTGGCCCACGACCTGCTGTTGTTCTTCATCTTCTTTGAGTTGGTTCTCGTCCCCAGCTACTTCATGGTGGCTCAGTGGGGAGGCGCGTCGGCCCCGCGAGCGGCGATGAAGTTCTTCCTCTTCACCTTCGCCGGTTCGGCGCCGGCCCTGGTCGCCGTGATCTATCTCGGCGTGTTGCACCAACACCAGGCCGGGGGGGCATTGAACTTCGACTACTCGGCCCTGTCGGCCACCGTGATGTCGGCTACTCAGGCGGTGTGGATCTTCGCCGGACTCGCCCTCGCCTTTGCGGTGAAGGCCCCCCTGTGGCCCCTGCACTCGTGGTCTCCTCCCACCTACGGCGAAGCTCCCGTGGCTGCCGGCGCCCAGTTGGCGGCGACTCTGTCCAAGCTCGGAACCTACGGGTTCTTGCGATTCGCCCTGGCCCTTACCCCCCTCGCGGTGAAATCGGTGACTCCCGTGATGTTGACGTTGGCGGTTGTGGCGATTCTCTACGGCTCCCTCGTGGCGGCGGTGACTCGAGACCTACGCCGTCTGGCGGTGTTCTCCTCCGTCGCGCAGATGGGCTTTATCACTCTCGGAATCTTCTCTGGTTCCCAACTCGGGGTGACCGGCGCGGTTGTCTTGATGGTGGTTCACGGCGTCGGCACCCTCGGCCTCTTCGTTCTGATCGGGGCGCTCGAGCGGCGCCGGGGGAGTGCTCGCCTGGACGACGTGCGCGGGCTGCAGGGAACGATGCCCGTTCTCAGTGGCTTCGTCACGGTCGTGGCCTTCACCACCATGGGTGTGCCCGGTCTCGGCGGATTCGTGGGGGAGTTCTTGATCTTGCTCGGAGCGTTCGGAGTCCACCCGGCCTACGCCGCCCTCGCCACCCTCGGCACCGTCGGTGCGGCCCTCTACTGGCTCTGGGCCTACCAGCGGGCCTTTCACGGTCCCCGCGACGTGGGCGAGGAGTTGAGTGACGCCACATCGAGTGAACGAATTCTGTTGTGGCCCGTGGTGGTGCTCGTCGTCGCGCTCGGGGTCGTTCCCGCCCCCCTGCTCAGCCGGGTGGCCCCCTCGGTGCAACAGATTGTGACCCACGTGACGCCCACGGGAGTGAGCCGATGACTCTCCCTACCGTGAACTACCTGGCCCTCGCGCCCTTTCTCATCATGTCGGGTACCGCGCTCGTGCTCCTGATCGCGACTGCCCTGACCCCCACCCGCATTCCCCGTCGGGTGGCCAGCACCGTCGCGGTCACCGCGGCGCTGGGGTCACTCATTGTGACCATCGTGCAGGCGTGGCAGATCGCTCGACACGGAGCCCAGCTGAGTGCGGCGCACTCCATCGTGATGGACGGCTTCTCGGCGCTCGCGACGGCGTCGATCTCCTCGAGCCTCGTCTTCGCGCTACTCATCGCTCACGACTGGGAGGGACGTGAGCGGTTCGTCGGTGCCGAGTACCAGATGCTGGCGTTACTCGCCACGTCGGGAGCGGTCTTGATGACCGAAGCCAATGACCTGGCGGTCGTCTTTCTCGGTCTCGAGATCCTCTCTATCGCCCTCTACGTGATCATCGCTTTTAACCGCCGGCGCGTGAAGTCCCAGGAGTCCTCGCTCAAGTACTTCTTGCTCGGAGGTTTCGCTGCCGCCGTCTTCATGTACGGAGCCGCGCTCGTCTACGGGGCGACGGGATCGACGAATCTCTCGACGATCTCCTACTTTTTGTCGGCCAACGTTCTCGTGCACCCCGGAGTGCTGCTGGCGGGTGGGGGGCTCATGATGCTGGCCTTCGCCTTTAAGACTCAGGCGGTGCCCTTCCACTTCTGGTCACCCGACGTCTACGAGGGCGCCCCGACACCGGTGACCGGTTTTCACGCCTCCATCGTCTGGGGTGGCGCCTTCGCCGCGGCGATTCGGGTGATGATCTCGGGCCTCGGTACGCAAAGTGACACGTGGCGACCGATTATCTGGGCTTTGATCGTTCTCTCCACGGTGGTGGGCGCTCTCTTCGCGATCACCCAAGTCAACGCCAAGCGCTTGCTCGCCTACTCCTCGGTGACCCACTCCGGATTTATCTGGCTCGGGGTGTGGGCGGCGAGCGCCCGGGGAGTGGCCGACTCGATGTTCTACATCTTGACTTACGCTCCGACCGTCCTCGGGAGCTTCGCCATTGTCGCCCTCGTCGGGGGTGTCGGGGACTCCGATCACTACTTGAAGAAGTACCGGGGCCTCGCCCGGCGAAACCCTTGGGTGGGTGGCTCATTGGCCCTGCTCTTGTTATCCCAACTCGGCGTTCCCTTCACGGTGGGTTTCGACGGCAAGTTTGCGGTACTCGCGGCCTCCCTCGACGCGGGGAACGTGACGGCGTCGGTCGTGGCGATGCTGGGCGCGGCGATCGCCGCCTTCGCCTACCTGCGCTGGGTGGGTAGCTTGTTCGCCGAGGGTGACCCCAATGTCGCCCCGCTCGTGGTCCCGTGGGCGAGTCGGGTGGTCATCACCTGCTCGGTGCTCGTGGTGCTGATCTTTGGAGTGTGGCCCGCGCCCCTCACCCACCTCGCGCAACACGCGACTTTGTTCTTCCAGCCGTGACGCCCTCGGGCGTGCCCCGGGTTGCTCTGGCGACGTGTCGCCATGCGTTACCGGGCGCGACCGGGCCCGGAGCGAACCCCGACGTCGACGCACCCCTCCTGCTTGACGCGCTCGAGCGAAGCGGAATTGAAGGATCCCTCGAAGTCTGGAACGACGTCGACGTTGCGTGGGAGAGTTTCGATGCGGTGGTGGTGCGTTCGACTTGGGACTACACCTCCCAGCGGGAGAGATTTCTCGAGTGGGCGAGTGAGCGACGGCGACTTTTCAACCACGTCTCGGCACTCGAGTACTCCTCAGACAAGCACTACCTGAGCGACTTGGCCTCGCGGGGAGTACCGGTCGTGACGACGAGGATGGTCGAGGTGGGAGAGGACCCGCAGTTCTTCGACGGGCGCGTCGTTGTCAAACCCGCGGTCGGGGCCGGTTCGGCCGACGCCGCCCAGTACGGCGGCACTGACGAGGAGCGACGACGAGCGAGAGAGCACGTGATACGACTTCACCAGCGGGGAGCGGCCGCCGTTATCCAGCCCTACGTCGACTCCGTCGACGAGGTGGGTGAGCGCGCCCTCGTGTTTATCGACGGCGAGTTCTCCCACGCGCTCACCAAGGGCGCCATGTTGACTGTCCCCGAAGAGCGTCGTGACGCCGCGTACCGACGAGCGCGAATGAGTGGTGCTCTCGCGGACGACGAGGCCCTCGAGACGGCGCGGCGCGTCATCGAAGTTGTCCACGA
>JAKBAZ010000104.1 GCA_021826255.1 Actinomycetes bacterium | reverse complement strand
TGGTCTACGCCTTCCACGGACACGACTCGGCACTTCTCGGCTTCACTATCGACTTGATTCCGAAGTTCAACCTCTGGTTGGCCCTGTTCATGGTCTTGATTATGACGGCGGGCACCGCGTTCGTGATGTGGTTGGCCGAACTGATCACCCAGCGAGGTATCGGTCAGGGTATGAGTATCCTCATCTTCGCGAACGTCGTCGCCGGACTTCCGACGGGCGGACGCGTGGTCTGGGAAGAGGGTGGTCCCTACAAGTTCTTCACCATCTTGATCATCTCGATTGGTCTGTTGTTCTTCATTGTCTTCATGGACAACGGACAGCGCCGTATCCCGGTGACTTTCGCTCGTCGAGTAGTCGGTCGTCGAGAGATGGGTGGGAACTCCACCTACATTCCGATCAAGGTGAACCACTCGGGGGTGATTCCGATCATCTTCGCCTCCTCGGTGCTCTACTTGCCGGTCTTGTTGTCGAACATCGTCCCCTCGGCGGGATTCACCAACTTCGTGAACACGTCGTTGCAACCGACCAACTTGCTCTACATCCTGGCGGACTTCATCTTGATTTTCGCGTTCACGTTCTTCTACGTGTACATCGCCTTCGAGCCCCATCAGCAGAGTGAGCTTCTGCGCCAGCAGGGCGGCTTCGTGCCGGGAATTCGTCCGGGCCCGCCGACGGAGAGGTACTTCTCCCGTCTGCTCAGCCGAATCACCGTGGTGGGAGCCACCTTCCTCGCGTCGGTGGCGGTGGTGCCGTCGATCTTGATGTCGGTCTGGAACATCAACCGGTTCCCCTACTACGGCACGACCTTGTTGATCGCGGTTGGTGTGGCGTTGCAGACCATGCAACAGATTGACTCCCAACTCATGATGCGCAACTACGAAGGATTCTTGAAGTAGGTGAGCGGGCGCGCGATCGTCGTTCTTCTCGGCAAACAGGGGGCGGGTAAGGGCACCCAGTGTGACCGACTATCCGAGCACCTCGGCATTCCCCACGTCTCGACTGGTGACATCCTGAGAGCGGCGGTGCGTGAGAGAAGCGCCCTCGGCCTCGAGGTCGAGGCGGTCTTGGCGGCGGGCGAACTCGTGTCGGACGATCTCGTCAATCGGCTCGTCGAAGCCCGTTTCGAGCAACCCGACGCCGCCCCCGGAGCCCTGCTCGACGGGTTTCCCCGAACTCCGGGCCAGGCCGAGGCTCTCGATGAGCTACTCGGAGACGACGGCATCAAGGTCGTCATCGACCTCGAGGTGCCCTCGGCCCTCGTTGTCGAGCGGCTGTCCTCGCGGCGGGTGTGCCAGGAGTGCGGAGCGATCTATAAGGACTCTGACGTCGCGGCCATCTCGGGAACGTGCGAACGCTGCGGCGGGGACGTGATTCAGCGCCCCGACGACTTTCCCGACGCCATCGCTCGTCGACTCGAGACCTACGAGCGCGACACTGCTCCGTTGAAGGAGTTCTACGAACGGCGGGGTCTCGTGGTGACGGTCGACGGGTCACGGTCCCCCGATGAGGTCACCGCAGACTTGATGGCGGTGTTGTCCGAACGGGGCCTGGCGTGAGGCGCTCGGCGCAAGAAATCGCCAAGATGCGTCGCGCCGGAAAGGTGGTGGCTGAGATGCACGAGGCCACTCGCGCGGCAATACGTCCGGGGGTGACGACGGCGTATCTCAACGAGGTCGCCGCGGAGGTCCTCGAGCGTCGCGGTGCCCGATCGAACTTCCTCGGCTACCACGGCTTCCCCGCGGTGATTTGCACCAGTCCGAACGACATGATCGTTCACGGCATCCCCGGGGAGTACGTCCTTAAAGAGGGTGACATCATCTCAGTCGACTGTGGAGCGATCATCGAGGGCTACCACGGGGATGCGGCGTACACCACGGGTGTGGGGGAGATCTCGGCGGAGGCCCGACGCCTCCTCGAGGTGACCGAGCGTTCCCTGTGGGCTGGAGTCGACCAGATGGTGATCGGGAATCGCCTGCACGACATCGGGCGGGCGGTGCAGCGGGTGGCCGAAGAGGCCGGGTACTCCGTTGTTCGCGAGTACGTGGGTCACGCGATCGGGACGGAGATGCACGAACAACCCCAAGTGCCGAACTACTGGCCGGGCAGCGCCGGGCCCACCCTAAAAGAGGGGATGGTGTTCGCCGTCGAGCCCATGGTGAACGTGGGGGGACCCGACACCTACGTTCTCGACGACGAGTGGAGCGTGATGACGGCCGACGGCTCGCTCTCGGCCCACTTTGAGCACACCATCGCCATCCTCGAAAACGGACCCGAGGTCCTGACGATCTAGAGCCCCTCGGGGTGGCGCTCCATTTGGCGCTGCGCGAAGAGGGCGGCTTCGGTGCGGCGCTGAAAGCCCAGTTTGGCGAGCAGGTTGGACACGTAGTTCTTCACCGTCTTTTCGGCGAGAAACATCGTCTCACCAATCTCTCGATTGGTCATCCCTTCGCTCAGGAGTTCGAGGATTCGTCGTTCTTGCGGGCTGAGACTAGAGAGGCGCAGGTCCTCGGCGATCTGGCGGCGCAGCCGTTCGCGGGCCCGTTCGACCTGGTCGTCGCTGAGCAACATCTCGCCCTGGGCGACTCGGCGAATCGAACTGACGAGTTCATCACCGCGCACGTTCTTCAGCACGTAACCCCGCGCTCCGGCAATCACCGAGGCGCTCAGGGCTTCGTGATCGGCGAAGGAGGTCAGCATCAAGCACGCGAGGTGGGGGTAGGTCTCACGAATACTTCGGCAGAGATCCACTCCGGACCCGTCGGGCAGGCGTACGTCCAAGATGGCCACGTCGACCTCGGTCAAGTCGAGTCCCAGGGCCTCGTCGACCGAGCCGGCCTCGGCCACCACGTTCAGGCCGTCGTGAGTCTCGAGTAGTTCGCGAAGTCCCCGTCGGACGATCTCGTGGTCGTCGACGAGCGCCAGTCGAATCATGAGTCCCCCTTCGGAACGCGCCAGGTCACCAGTGTGCCAGAGTCCGCGGCGCTCTCGACGAGACACACGCCACCGAGGTCCTGGGCTCTTGAGCGCAAGTTGCGAAGGCCCCGACCGGCCCCGTTGAGAAGACCCACGCCGACGCCGTCGTCGCGAACACTCATCACTAAATCCTCGCCGTCGAGCTCGATGAGAACCGAGACGTCCTCGGCGTGGGCGTGGCGCACGACGTTCGAGAGGATTTCTCTGAGCGCGTGGACACTCTGGTCGGCCACGTATTCCGAGACCGCCGTCGACACGTTCGGGGCCATGTCGAAGTGGGCGCTCAGCCCGAGACGCTGGTCCACCTCGGCGACGAGGGCTCCGGCGCGCTGACGCAGCGTCGCCCCGGGTGTCGCGTCGTGGTCGATTTCGAAGATGGTGGTACGAATCTCGTGAATGGTGGAGTTGAGTTCGTCGAGGGCCGAGTCGATTCGCTCGGCCACGTCGCCCTCCGTGCGCGGTAGGGCGATCTGCAGGCTGAGACCGACACCGAAGAGTCGCTGAATCACGGTGTCGTGGAGGTCTCTCGCGAGCCGTTCGCGTTCCTCGGCGACCGTCAAATCTTTGAGACTTCGACGAAGGTTGGCCTGGTCGATGGCGATTCCGGCGGCTCGGCCGAAGGTTTCGAGCAGTCGCTCGTCGTCGTCACTAAAACCCCGTCCGGGTTCGCCCGACGTGACGTAGAGGTTGCCCCAGACGTGTCCGTCACGGGTCACGATCGGCACTCCGAGGAAGGCGTGCATTGGTGGGTGGCCGGGGGGCAGGTTGGGGTTGTCCCCTCCGTGGAGATCCTCCACGCGGACCGGGCGGCGCGCCCGGATGGTCTGACCCAGAACCCCGTGACCGGTGGGGGAGGGGCCCATCGCCTCGCGCTCGTCCTCACTCACCCCCACCGTGATGAATTCGGCGAGGTGAGTGCCGTCTCGGTCGAGCACCCCGAGGGCCCCGTAGGGGGCACCCACCAGTTCCGCCGACATCCGGGTGATCTGGGTGAGAATCGTCGGGAGGGGGGCCTCCACTTCGATCAACAGCATGGCCTCGATGAGGGCGTGGAGTCGTCGGGGGTCGACGATGTCGTGGAAACTCACGCCCCCACTGTCCCACACGGGCCGCGTTAGTGTCGTTGACCCACGACCACCGCCAGGGGCAGAGTGATGAGGCGGTGATCGTGGGTCGGGCTGGGGGCGGCCGGGTCGAGCGGGGCAAGAGAGGAGATGCCCGAGGCGACCACCGACCAGGGTTGGCCGTCGTCGACCCCGTCTACTTGAACGGTGAGGACGTCGTGCCGTTGTGCGGCGTGAACAACGGCGTCGTCGTCGGAGTCGAGGAGGGCCACGTCGTGGTCCACTCGACGTAACCGAGTCGGAAGCGCCGTCGGTAGGCACCGCACGCTGATGAGCACTCGAGCGATCTGGGCCGCGCCGAGGCGTCGAAGGCACTCGTCTCGGCTCAAAACCACTTGGGCGCTGTCACCAGTCACGCTGCTAGCATGGCGGTCCGGACGTCGGGGCCACTATGGCCGAAAGTCCCAAAGCCCCCTCCGTGGCCGTTTTTGCATTCCGCGCGTTTTTCGGTAGAATGGTCAGCCGACCCTAAGAGGGTCTCACGTGGGGGCCGTCGTGGCTCCCCACGTCGCAGTAACGCAACAAGGAGAAGGAACCTGAGTAAGTCCAAGGAAGAGGCGTTCACGGTCGAAGGAACCGTCGTGGAGCCACTGCCCAACGCGATGTTCCGTGTGGAACTTGAGAACGGCTACACCGTTCTCGCGCACAGTTCCGGAAAGATGAGGATGCACCGCATCCGCATTCTGCCCGGTGACAAGGTGCAGGTGGAAATCACTCCCTACGACATGACCCGCGGACGCATCACCTACCGGTACAAGTAACTCAGTTCCAGTCAATCGAGAAGAGCAACGAGATGAAGGTTCGCGCCAGCGTCAAGACCATGTGTGAGAAGTGCAAAGTCATTCGCCGGGCCGGTCACGTCCGCGTGATCTGCGAGAACCCCCGTCACAAGCAGCGCCAGGGCTAGGAGAGGACGAACATGGCCCGTATTGCC
>JAKBAZ010000103.1 GCA_021826255.1 Actinomycetes bacterium | reverse complement strand
CGAGTCCGCGGGGCCGTCGTCCTGGTCAGCCACGACCGGTTTCTGCTCGATCGTGTCTGCACCACGATGGTCGAGATCGACGCGGGACACCTCTACCGGCACCCCGGAGGTTACGACGGGTACCTCGAAGCGCGAGCCGTTCGCGACGAACAGACCGAGCGGGCCGAACGAGTTCGCCAAAACCTCGCGCGGCGCGAACTGGCCTGGCTGCGGCGCGGGGCGAAGGCGCGCACTCGCAAACCCCAGGCGCGCATTGACGCCGCCGAGCGACTCCTCGCGACCCGACACGAAGCTCCCGACCGGGACGGCTCCCTCGACGTCGTCGTCGACGCTCCGCGACTCGGGGACACGGTAGTGAAGCTGCACCGAGTAGCCCTCGGGCACCCCGGGGGGGCCGAAATTCTGCACGACCTCGACCTCGACTTTGGACCCGGTGATCGAATCGGCATCGTCGGACCCAATGGAGTGGGCAAGTCCACTCTGCTCGACGTGCTGGCCGGCCGACTCGCCCCCCGACGAGGAACCATCAAAGTGGGTCCGCGAGTGGTGAGCGCCCTCTTTGAACAAAACGACTCCGGAATCGACCCTCGTCGCACCGTTCAAGAACTCGTGGCCGGACCCCAGGGCTCACCGGGCTCGCCGGCCGACGTCGCCCTGATGCGCCAGTTCGGTTTCGTCGGCGCCCTCACTCTCTCTCCGGCCGGTCAACTCTCCGGGGGCGAGCGCCGTCGCCTCCAACTCCTCCTCGCACTCAGTAGCCGACCTAATCTCCTCCTCCTCGACGAGCCGACGAACGACCTCGATCTCGAGACCATTCGACTTCTCGAAGACTTCATCGCCCGCTGGCCCGGCACCCTCGTCGTGGTGAGTCACGACCGGGCCTTCCTCTCGCGCACGACCGACCGACTCTTCGAAGTTCGCCGCGACGGCACCGTCGTCGAGTTCCCGGGCGGGATTGACGGGCTCATCGAGCGGGGGTTCACGCGCTCCGACATCGACGCCCCGCAGAGCGCCGTGCCGCGCGGACGCCTGGTGCGCGACGCCGAAAAGGAGATGACCCGCCTCGAACGACGCCGGCGTACCCTCGAAGAGCGCATCAACGCCTCGAGTGACCCGGCCGAACAACGTCGATGGCACGATGAGTTACTCGGAGTGCTACGTGACCTGAGCGCCGCCGAAGATCTCTGGCTCTCGCTCGTCGACGGTGACTAGACGGGTGTCAGTTCTCGAGCGGTAGAGTAGGAATTCGCCCCGTCGCCAAGGAGTTCCGTGGCCACCGTCGTGACGTCAGAGGCTGACCCCGTCGAAGAGAGCACCCGAGGCTGGTCGGCGCGCACCGTCACGCGGGCGATTGTCGCGCTGGCGGGCATCATCGTGGTGCTCGAAATTCTCCACCCCGGCGTCATCGACTCCTACGACTCGGGGGTCTACTTCGACGCCGCGTGGCGTCTTCTCAACGGAGTCGTGCCCTACCGCGACTACGTGTTCGTTCAACCCCCCGGCATTACCCTCGTTCTCGCTCCCGCCGCCCTCGTGGGACACCTGGTCTCCACCTCAGTGGGCTTTTGGGTGGGGCGCCTGATGTCGGCGGGTGCGAGTGTTCTGAACGCCGCTCTCGTCACGACGCTGCTGCGTCGTCGGGGACGGGTGGCCATGTGGGTGGGGGGACTCGCGATGACGATTACCCCCGTCACCAACTTCGTGGGCACGGGAGTGAAACTCGAGCCCTTCTTTATGTTGTTCGTGCTCCTCGGGCTCCGCCGGTTGTTCGCCGACGAGCATCGCGAACTCACTCGGCGAGACTTCGTCGTCGCCGGAGTCTTTTTCGCTCTGGCGATCTCCATCAAGGGCTGGGCCGTCGTTCCGGCTCTCGTCGCCGTCGCCGTGCTCTTTCCCCACCACCGACGCCGCCTCGGGTGGATCCTCGCGAGTACCCTGGCCGGCATCGCGGTGATCTTCACACCGTTCTTCTTCCTCGCCCCGGGCGCGATGTGGCAACAGGTCGTGGTCGATCAGGTCACTCGATCCGTGCCCTCGGTCACCCCGACTCTCACTCGACTCGTCGATCTCTCGGGCTACCAGGGCACCTGGCTCGCCCCCAGCACCCCCGTGATTGTCGTTCTCCTTCTCCTCGCCCTCGGCGTCGTCGTCACCGCCATTCGGGACCGCTCGGGCGACCTCCTCGGCCCCTTCGCCGGACTCACCAGCGTGGCCGCCACGGCGGCCATCTTGATCACCCCCCAGTTCTTCGCCTACTACTGCTACCTCGTTACCCCCTACCTGGCTATCGCCAGCGCCCTCGTTGTCGCTCGCGTCGTTCGATCACCTCGGTGGAGCCACTGGCGCCTCGAACCTCGGGCGCTACGTCTGCTCGTTCTCGGGACGGGCGCCGTCGTCACCGTCCTCGCGGGCACCACCCTCGCTACCTACGACCACGCCGCGAGCGCCGCCGCGGCCACCGCGACCGGCGCCATCGACCGCTACGTTCCGGCGGGTTCGTGCGTGGCCTACGACGTGGTCTACTTGGGAGTCGTCACCAACCGACTGAACGACTCGCCCCACTGTCCCCTCATCATCGACTCCTACGGCATGTGGCTCAGTAACGGCAATCAGCTCGTTGCTCCCCCCGCTCACTTCTCCGAACAGTGGCGCCGGTACTTCGCCCACGCGCAGTACGTCGTCCTGAGCAACAACGAGTCCACGTTCATTCCCTGGACCCCCGCTCTCACGAGTTGGTTCGAGGGGGCCTACGCTCCCCTGTACGGCAGGGACGGCGTCCACATCTACCGCCGGCTCGCCACGAGGTAACTCAGCGGCCATCGCACTCCTCTGCGCACTCACTACAACCCACCTCAGCACGCTCAGGCGCCAGGCGGGTGCTGACGAAGATTGGGTCAGTGGTCGTCATCGAAGGACTCCCCGATCCCCGACCTCATGAAAATTCTGAGTCATCAAATTTCGCCATGCACTGTGGCCTCCCAATTACTGAGGAGCAGGTCAGTGGCTCAATAATTGGGGAGCAGGTCAAGTGGCTTAGTTTTCGGGGTCCGGCCAAAGGAGATTCCCGTTTTCCCCAGAAAGTTCGGTGGACAACGAGACTTCGATCGACACCAGGTCGTAAGAATTTAGGACCATGGTTCCAAGTACATTGTTGCAACCGAGAATTGAGAATTCGAAATCGATATCGCTCGCGAAGAACCACAGCTTGTTTGTCGGCCACCACATTTGAGGCGAAAGTGAATCAGGGAACGAATCACGCGCAGCCGACAATGCCTTCGTTGAACCCCGTAGTAGGAGATAACTTCGAAACTTGTCAACAGAGAAAGTTGAAGATTTTTCGGTCTCAGAACTCCACGTTTTCATAGATGTGAGTGCCTGAAGCGTTTCGTCGAGATTTAGACCCATTCCGCTCCAAAACGCATAGTAAGCATCTTCACCTTCTGAGTCACGCCACCGGCTCATGATCAACATGAGAGGATTCATCACTTGAGCATCGACAGACCCAGGATATCTTTGACTTCCACCAGAGTGCAGTGGATGCTGAATGCAAACGTATTTGTCATATCCGCGGGGGACCATGCTCCCCACCTGAGTGGCAGTACCGGGGATGGCCTCTACTAGAAGATCCCGAATCCAGTCCACTTGTGTTGACACTGTCTCGAAAACCAACTGTTCATCGCGCTTATCTGTCACGATCCGCTTCTTTCATCGATGTGATTCAATTTCCCACGATGCAGTGTCCGTCGCCGGACCATACTTCTTGATGCTGCCAATTGGAACACCATAAACAAGCCATTGGGCATAGAGAATGATCACGGGCACTGTGCGCAGAAAGGAATTTCTAAAGACTAGGGTCTGCCCCCACTCTTCCTGACATCCTGACCTGCCCCACGTTTCGTTTCCACTTCTCCTGTTGAACTCAGGCGGTTTGGTGGGTCAGCGACAACTCGAACTCGACCGGTGAGACGTAGTCGATGCTCGAGTGGCGCCGCTGGCGATTGTAGAACACTTCGATGTAATCGAAGATGGCGTTGGTGAGTTCAAGGCGCGTTCTCCAACGCTTTCGGTCGAGCAGTTCGATCTGCATGCTCGACCAGAAGCTCTCCATCATGGCGTTATCGAACGCGTCGCCCACCGAGCCAAAGGATGGCAGTAGTCCCGCGGCGCGTGTCCGTTCGGTGAAGGCCCACGAGGTGAATTCGCCTTGGACGCTGTGATCGGCGTGAACAATTGAACCAAGCTTGGTCCGACGCTGCTTGATAGCCATGTGGAGGGCGTTGACGACCAATTGGGAGTCTTGGATCGTGTCGATCAACCAGCCCACGATGCGCCGACTGCACGTGTCCATGACACAGCAGCAGAAGACCTTTCCTTCGCGCGTGCGATGCTCCGTGATGTCGGTCACCCAGAGTTCGTCGAGGTCGTTGCGGGCGAACGTGCGCTCAACGAGATCGTCGCTCGTGGGCACACCCTTGATCCGCTTCACCTTGGCCGGCCCCGGCAGCCCAGCGATTCCCGCGTTGTGCATGAGGATCGTCACTAAGTTCACGCTGACGTGGATCCCGCGGCCCTTGGTCAGTTCGGCGTGGACCCGCCGAGATCCGTAGGTGCCGCGAGAGGCGACGTGCACTTCTTTGATGAGTGCCGTTAGCCACTCACGACGCATCTTCGTGGGCGACAAGGGGCGGCGGCGATAGGCGTAGTAACCCTGGGAAGAGACGTTAAGCACTCGAGTGCACTGCTTGATGGTGAACCCGGCGTCGACGAGGGTGTCGATCACCGGGTGGACCCTTTTGGGTGCGTGGCGTCCGATCCGAGCAACTCGTTTGCTCGACGCAGGATCTCAACTTCGGCCTCGAGCTCGCGGATCCGTCGGCGGGACCGACGAAGTTCCTTCGACTCGGCCGTCGTTCGGCCGGGGATCACTCCTCGGTCGATCTTGTCCTGTTTGATCCAGTGATAGAGGGCACTGTCAGTGATGCCGAGATCCTCTGCCGTCTTGGCAACGGATTGTCCGGCTTCGACGAGCGCCATTGCTCGACGCCGAAACTCGGCTGGATAGGAACGTGGCATG
>JAKBAZ010000102.1 GCA_021826255.1 Actinomycetes bacterium | reverse complement strand
GTTGCACTTTCCGGGGCTGATAATTCCCGGGCAGTTGGGGCCAAGTAGGCGAACCCCGGGGAACTCCTCGACCAGTCGGTTATACGTGCGAGCTTCGTCGTGAGCCGGGATTCCCTCAGTGATGCAGACGATGAACGTGATGCCACCCTCGGCCGCTTCCATGATGGCGGCGGCGGCGAACTTCGGCGGAACAACGACGAACGACGCGGTGGCCCCAGTGGCCTCGACCGCCTCCTTCACCGAATTGAATACGGGGATACCTTCGACGTCAGTACCACCCTTACCGGGGGTCACTCCTCCCACCACCTTGGTGCCGTACGCGCGATTGCGGAGCCCGTGAAACCGGCCCTGTCCACCCGTCAAGCCCTGAACGATGACCTTGGTGTTTTCGTCAACAAAAATACTCATGATGTTCCTTTAGGGCTCTAGGCGCGGGCGAGTTCGACCGCACGTCGGGCGGCGTCCAGCATGGTTGGTTCGGTGATCAGGGTGTCGCTCAAATGATCGGCGAGTAGGGCGCGACCCTCCACCGCATTCGTCCCGTCGAGACGAAGCACGATGGGCGAGGAGATGTCGACTCGGGCAAGTGCGTCCAAGACGCCGCGAGCGACCTCGTCAACCCGGGTGATGCCACCGAAAATGTTGACGAAAATGGCCGAGACCTTCGGGTCGGAGTTAATGACCTCGAGAGCGGCCGCCATGACGTCAGCGTTGGCGCCACCCCCAATATCGAGAAAGTTCGCCGCCGAACCACCGACTTGATTCACGACGTCGAGCGTGGACATCGCGAGGCCCGCTCCGTTAGCGATGATTCCGACCGTGCCGTCGAGTCCGATGTAGTTCAGACCCTTCTCTCTCGCCAACTGCTCTCGGGGATCCTCGGTCTCGGTCGCGCGATACTCCTCCCATTCCGGGTGGCGGTACGCGGCGTTGTCGTCGAGCGTGACCTTGGCGTCGAGAGCGTGGACGGTGCCCTCGGGAGTCAAAATCAGTGGATTGACTTCCGCCAAATCACAGTCACCCTCCACGTAGCAGGTGTAGAGCTTGACGAGTAGTTCCGCCGCCTGGGCCCGAGCCTCCTCGTCCAGATTCGCCTCAGCGACCCAACGCCGAGCCGTCGCGAGATCTAACCCGACCACGGGATCGATGGACAAGAAGGCGATGGCCGACGGATTCTCCTCCGCCACCTGTTCAATCTCGACCCCACCCTGCGCGCTCAACATTCCGAGGTGGACCTTGTTCGGGCGATCAAGGGTGAAGGAGGCGTAGTACTCCTTCGAGATGTCGCTCGCTCGCTCGACCCAGAGCCGCTTCACGACGTGACCCTTGATGTCGAGCCCAAGGATGGTCCCGGCGTGCTGGCGAACCTCATCCGCGTTAGCCGCCAATTTGACCCCCCCAGCCTTACCGCGCCCGCCAACCTTCACCTGGGCCTTCACGACGACGGGATACCCCACTCGCTCAGCCACCGCGAGGGCCTCGTCCACCGTGTCCGCCACGTCGCCTGGCGACACGGCGATTCCGAATCGGGCAAAGTACTGCTTCCCCTGATACTCGAATAGATCCATCAGTGCTCTCTTTCCTTGGGCTGGGGGGTACTACGACTCGTCGCGCTCGTCCAGGGTCACCTCGAGCCAGCGGTCGATCTCTACGAGCGACGACCCGGGGGTAAAGACCTTGGCCACGCCGAGCGCGAGAAGGCTCTCGCGATCGGCGTCGGGAATAATTCCTCCCACGACGACCACCACATCGTCTCGGTTCGCGTTCTGCAGGCCAGCGAGAATCTGCGGAACAAGCGTCATGTGAGCGCCCGAGAGCAGTGAGAGTCCGAGCGCGTCGGCGTCCTCGCTCACCACGGCGGCCACGATCTCCTCGACGGTGCGGTGCAGTCCCGTGTAAATCACCTCGAAGCCGGCGTCGCGTAACGAGCGGGCAATTACCTTCGCGCCCCGATCGTGTCCATCAAGTCCGGGCTTGGCCACGACGACTCGATAGGGACGCTTCACGAATCAACATCTTACGAGACCCCAGAAGGTCCGTCAGAGAGTGCCGAGTAGCCTGGATAAGCGTGGATACGCTTCGTCGCCGAGGACCCTTGCGCGCCGTCGCGTCGGCTATGCGTATTCCCCAGTGGGTGAAAAATTCTCTACTCTTCGTCGCCCCGGGCGCCTCCGGGCGGATGTTCCACTCCGACGTTCTTAGCCACACCATCGTGGCCTTCGTCTCCTTCAGTTTGGTCGCCTCCGGGGTCTACGTCGTCAACGATCTTCTCGACAGAGACGACGATCAACGACACCCCACGAAGCGGTTTCGCGCGATTGCTTCCGGAGATCTTCCCGTGCGCGCCGCCTGGGCTCTGGCGGTCACCTTGTTCATCTTGGGGTTTGTGACCCCACTTCGCTTGGACCATCCCCAGGGCTTTTACGCCGTGCTCGGCCTCTACGTGGCCCAGTCTCTCGCCTACTCCCTGCGGGTCAAGACGGTGGCGGTGTTAGAGCTGGGATTCGTAGCCTCCGGCTTCTTTTTGCGCTCCTACGGCGGGGCCGTGGCGTCCCACATTCCGGTCTCCCAGTGGTTCCTCGTCGTGGTGACGTTCGGAGCTCTCTTCCTCGTGATCGGTAAGCGTTCGGCGGAACTGCGCCACGTGGGAACCGCCAATCGAGTTGTCCTGAAGGATTACACCCCCGAGTTCTTGCATTCGGCACTGACTATGGCCGCGGGAGTGGTCGTGACCACGTACTGCCTGTGGGCGTTCGACACGAGTTCAACCGGTCTCTCGTCGGTCAAGCACGACCTCTTATGGATTCGCGTGACCGTCGTCCCGGTTGTTCTCGCGGTCCTCTACATCGTGCGGGGCGCGGAGTCACCCGCTGGTGAATCCCCGGAGGACCTCCTGCTGAAGAACCGAATCGTGCAAGGCTTGGCGCTCGTGTGGCTCTTCTTTCTCGCCTGGGGCACGTACCTATGAGTCGCCAGAGACTCACCGGCTGGGGACGCACCGCTCCCTCCTTCGCAACGGTGGTTCGACCACTCAACGACGAAGACGTGGCCCACTGGCTCACCTACTCACCCGTCATCGCTCGAGGGCTGGGCCGAAGCTACGGAGACGCCGCGCAAGTCGCTGGGGGTGTCGTTCTCGACAACAGTGGGCTACGAGGCATCGGCCCTATCAGTCCCGACGGGGTCGTCACCGTGGGTGCCGGCGTGTCTCTCGACGAACTCATCGCCAACTCCCTGCCTCAGGGCTGGTTCATTCCCGTTACACCGGGCACTCGCCAAGTCTCGGTAGGTGGGGCTATCGGCGCCGACGTACACGGGAAGAACCACCACCGGGACGGTTCCTTCGGCGATCACGTCCTCGCCATGGATCTCGTCACCCCGTCGGGGTTTCACTCCGTGTCACCCACGCGCGATCCCGACCTCTTTTGGGCCACGCTCGGTGGGATGGGGCTGACCGGAATCGTCACGCGTGTCACCCTGCGGCTCATCAACGTCACGGGCGACCGCATCCTCGTCGACACCGATCGCTTCGACACCCTCGAGGGGGTAATGGGAGCGATGGTGGAGGGCGACAACGACTACCGGTACTCGGTCGCCTGGGTGGACTGCATGACGCGAGGCCGGTCCATGGGTCGCGCGATTCTCACTCGGGGTGACCACGCCGACGACGTGACGAGGGCGAGCTTGCGTGCTCCGAAACCGGCTCGTCTCGGAGTCCCCTTCCCCGCGCCCCCCGGACTCCTGAATCCTCTGTCTATCCGACTGTTTAACGAAGCGTGGTTTCGTACAGCCCCGACGCACCGACGGGGTGAGGTCCAGTCTCTCGGAACCTTCTTTCACCCCCTCGACGGAGTGGCGAACTGGAATCGCCTCTACGGACCGCGGGGTTTCGTGCAGTACCAGTTCGCGGTGTCTGACGCTCACTCCGACACGGTGGTCGAGGCGATTCGCCGACTCTCCGAGTCGGGCGTACCGAGCTTTCTCGCGGTGCTCAAGCGTTTTGGCCCGGGTAACTCCGGACCGCTCTCCTTCCCGATGTCCGGCTGGACCCTGGCCCTCGACCTCCCGGTGGGCCCCGCACGCCTCCCCGGGGTACTCGACGATCTCGACGATCTCGTGACCGACGCCGGTGGAAGGGTCTACCTGGCTAAGGATGCGCGACTTCGTCCCGAACGACTTCGCGCCATGTACCCTCGCCTCACCCATTTCCTCGAGGTCAAATCCCGAGTCGATCCGGATCGGCGACTCACGAGTGACCTCGCTCGACGACTCGACCTCAGTTAGGACTTCCCATGGACAACGCCTTCTCCCAACCCCAAACCGTGGTCGTGCTCGGCGGGTCGTCCGATATCGCTCGAGCTATCGTGCGAAAGCTCTGCGCCGAGCGCACCCGTACCGTCGTGCTCGCCGGACGGGACCGAGAACTGCTCGAACGCGCCGCCGAAGAGGCTCTCGACGCTGGCGCGACCACGTGTCCCGTCGTTCTCTTCGACGGGGCCGATCCCGCGAGCGCCGAAGGGGCCGTTGACCGGTGCTTCGACGCGGCTGGTGGCCATGTCGACCTCGTCATCTGCGCCCTTGGCCGGCTCGGCGACCAGACGGAGGACCAGGCGAGCGTCGCGGCGACTCTCACGATGATGAACGTGAACTTCACGTGGCCCGTCGCGGCCCTCACGAGAGTGAAGACTCGGCTCTTAGAGCAGGGGCGAGGTCGGATTCTCGTCCTCTCCTCCGTGGCTGCCGTGCGCGTGCGCGCCAGCGCCTACCTCTACGGCGGCGCCAAAGCGGGACTGGACCGACTCTGCGCGGGGATGGCCGAGTCGCTCCGGGGAACCGGCGTCAGCCTGCAACTCGTTCGCCCCGGCGTCGTCCGCACCCGGATGACGGAGGGACTCGCCCCGGTTCCCTTCACGACGGGAGTCAACGAGGTCGCCACCACCGTGATGGCCGGGCTCACCGACGGTCGCCCGGTTATCTGGTCACCCCCCGTTCTACGCTGGGTCTTTCTCGTTCTTCGCCACCTACCGGGCGTCCTCTGGCGCGCCGTCATGGATCGTTCGAACTAGGTCGTGATTTAACCCTGGGTCTTCGAGGTGAGCGCACTCGGGCGC
>JAKBAZ010000101.1 GCA_021826255.1 Actinomycetes bacterium | reverse complement strand
GGCTCGAGAGGCCTCGAGTTGCTCTCGGTAGGTCGAGGTGATGACTTCGTGACTGAGACGCACATCCTCCAACGCCTCGTCCACCACGCGACGCAACCGGGCGAGGACGACGAGGTCGTCTTCTAAGGCGAGACGACGCAGGGCCGCCTCCTCGCGCTCACGAGTGCGGCCCGCCAGTCGAGCCTCGATCTCCGCGTGGCGCTTTTCTAAGACGGCCCGGCGCGCCGCGACATCAGCCTCGACGCGTTGGGCTCGAGCTTCGGCACTCGCCGCACGCTCGTCCAACTCTCGCAGCGCGAGGCGTCGTGCGTCGAGGTCCGCCGCCAGCGACTGGGCCCTCTCGAGGGCGCGCTCGAGGGCGGGGAGTTGTTCTCGTAACTCGGCCCCTTCCCGCTCGAGGGCGCCCAGTTGTTCGGTCGCGCTCGCGACCTCCTCGTCGAGAACGGGTTGTTCGAGACGACGTCGCTCCAGCCGTTCGAGGGTGCGAGAGGTCGACTCCTCGAGTGCACGTACGTCGTCGTGAAGGCGAGACACGACTCGAGTCGCTTCGCTCACCCGAGCGCGCGCGTCGACGAGGGCGTGATCGGCGAGGGCCAGGGTGTCACGGGCCTGAGTCACGATCTCGCTCGCGCGCTGAGCCGCCTCGTGCGCGTCGTCGACCGTGGCTCGTGTCACGAGAGCCCGTCCCGACGCGATACGCCAGCCACTCGGGGCGAAGCGATCCCCGTCGAGGGTCGAGACCACGAGGTCCGGATGCGACACCGCGAGTTCGAGTCCGTCTCGCCAGCCCTCCACCACCACGGCCCGAGCGAAGAGGGCGTCGAGAACCCGGGCAACGTCGGTGGGCGCCCCGTGACGAGCGCGCACGTGGGGTCGCAGAGCCCGCGCCCCCGAGGGCACCTCGAGCGCCGTCCCCGACGCAACGCCGGCGGCGAGAATAACTCCCGCTCCCCCTTCTCGTCGTAGAGCCTCGAGAGCGGCCGTCGCCGACTCGCGCGAGTCGACCACCATGGCCGACACCGCCGCTCCGGCCGCCGCCTCGACGGCTCGCTCGTAGCCCTCGTCGACCTCGATGAGATCGAGGAGTGCCCCGAGCACCCCGCGAACGCCCTCCACGATGGCCCGCGAGGAGGTGCCCGAGAGCTCCTCGAGAGCGCGCTCTAAGGCGTCGGCCCGGGCGTGGGCTCGAGCCGCCGCCTCGGTGGCCTGAGAGAGGGCCTCTTGGGCGTTCGTGCGGCGCTCGGCCAGGGACTCGACCACGACCTCACTCTCGGCCAATTCGGATGTGGCCGCGTCGAGCTGTGCGCGAGAGTCCTCGATGCGCGGGGCGTTCTGCTCCACCTCCGACTCCCAGCGGGCCACGTCGGCGACGAGAGCCCGCTGGCGTTCGAGGGCGCGCTCGAGGGCGCTGCGCTGAGACGTGGAGGTACGTTCCAGCCAGGTCAGGCGTTCACGGGCGGCGCGCAGGGCGGCTCGATCAATCTCCGGTGTGGCGACGGAGAGTTCGGCCTCCTCAGCTCGCGCGTCGTCCAGGCGTTGACGAACCTCGTCGGCGATCGCGCGAGCGTTGCGCGCCTCCTCGTCGAGACTCCCGAGGGCCAGGAGATCGTCGCTCAGCCGAGCCGCGTCGGCCTCGAGAGTCGCGACGACGTTCTCATCAGCCGAGGCCTCCAGGGCACTGCGCAACGCGCGCTCGCGCTCGGTGATCACCGACTGGGCGCCACGAGCTCGTTCGGCGAGGGCTTGGAGATTCCCGAGTGTGGAGGCCAACGCCTCTTCGCGACGTGATCCCATCTCCGCTGCCGCGGCACTCGCTTGAGCGTCGAGACTCACGAGAGCCTCGTGGGCTTCTCGGGACTGGTTCAGCGTCTCTCGTTCACGAGCGTCGAGAAACTCTCGACGTTCGCCGAACTCGTGGAGCCGACGAACGAAGAGCGCCTCGCGAGCCACCCGCAACAGCCCGTCGACCTCCACGTAGGACCGCGCCGAGACCGCCTGACGTTCGAGAGGGCGCATCTGGCGGCGCACCTCGCGAACGAGGTCACCGAGTCGTTCCAGGTTCTCCTGGGTTTGAGCCAAGCGACGCTCGGCGCGCTCCTTACGCCGACGATGCTTAAGGACGCCCGCTGCCTCTTCAATGACCGCGCGTCGATTCTCCGGCGAGGAGTTCAAGATTGTGTCGAGCTGGTTCTGCCCGATAATCATGTGCTGTTGACGACCAACCCCCGAGTCGCTCAACAACTCTTGGATGTCGAGTAATCGACACACCGTACCGTTAATGGCGTACTCCGAGTCCCCGTTTCGAAACAACGTGCGCGAAATCGTCACTTCGGCGCCCTCGACGTTGAGCCGCCCCGACGCGTTGTCGAGCGTCAGGCTCACCTCGGCTCGACCGAGCGCGGCCCGAGAGGCCGTGCCAGCGAAGATGACGTCGTCCATCTTCTGACTGCGCAGGGCCCGGGTCGATTGGGCGCCGAGCACCCAGGTGACCGCGTCCACCACGTTGGACTTTCCCGAGCCGTTGGGCCCCACGACCGCGGTAACCCCCGGTTCAAATTCGAGAACGGTGGAGTCAGCGAAGGACTTGAAGCCCTTCATCGTCAGACGCTTTAGAAACACGCGGCAACGCTAGCAATCTCGCCGGGTCGACCCGGACCGGCTAGGACTGGCACCGGGGACAAAAGTAGGTGGAGCGATCCCGAAACACCACTCGTTCGATCGGGGTGCGACACTGCGGGCAGGGCTGACCCTCACGAGTATGAACCTGGAGTTGAAGTTGGTAGCGCCCGGGGGCGCCGTCGAGGTCGACGAACATCTCGTCGGCGAGGGTCGTTCCCCCGGCCTTGATCGCCTCACTCAACACCTCCGGAATGGTGCGGTGAAGTCTGCGGGCCTCGACTGTCGTGAGTTCGTCACTGGGGCGATCAAAGCGCAGCCCGGCGCTGAACAGAATTTCGTCGGCGTAGATATTGCCGATGCCGCACAGCACGTCTTGGTCGGTCAGCAGGGCCTTCAACGCCGTACTGCGGGACTTGGTGATGGCGGCGAAGCGATCCCAGCCCACTTGATCCTCGAAGGGGTCGAGTCCGAGGTGGGCGAGTTCTCGCA
Source organism: Actinomycetes bacterium (assembly GCA_021826255.1). Taxonomy (GTDB): domain Bacteria; phylum Actinomycetota; class Acidimicrobiia; order Acidimicrobiales; family RAAP-2; genus RAAP-2. The sequence continues at coordinate 2,026 of JAKBAZ010000101.1, read as the reverse complement.
CTCGCGAGCGCAAGCTCCCTCCGTTGCCACCGATGGCCAGACGAGCGAACTTGGACAGGGGAACCTCCTCGTCGGCGCCCACGGGCGTGGCGACGAACATCTCCCCGAAAGTGCGCTGATCGGCGAAACGGATCTCCTCACTGGACGAAAGTTGCAACACCACGTGAGTGTGCTTGGGCTTGGGGATCTTGGCGTTCTTCGCCCGAATCAACTGGCCGGTCATCCCGAGGTGGATCACCAGGTGAGCGCCGTTGTCGAGTCCGCAGGCGATGTACTTACCGAGCCGCTCGACGGATTTGACGGTGCGCCCCTCAATCTGGGCTCGAAACTCCTTCGCGCTGGCGTGCCGGCGAGTCGAGCGCCCGTCGGAGACCTGGGCCGACTTGATCTTTTTCCCGTTGAGTTCGCGGGCCAGACCCGAACGAACCGTTTCAACCTCAGGTAACTCCGGCACGTTGGGCCTCCTCCCAGGCCGCCGTCGCGGCGGCCGCCTCCGCCCGCTTCTTCGACGAACCGCTCCCGACCCCGGTGAGGGGGCCCACGCTCACGCGCGCCTCAAAGGTCACGTCGTGGGCCGGACCGCTCGCGCTCACCACGTACTCGGGTACGGGCAGCCCGCGCTCCTCGCAGAAGCGGCGCAGCCGGGTCTTGACGTCCACCACGTCGCCGCTTTCGGCGGCCTCGTCGATCCGGTTCTTCAGGCACGACACGACGAAGTCCCGAGCCGCCTCGTAGCCGCGCGCGCTGAAAATCGCACCCACCAACGCTTCAAAGGCGTCGGCGAGTAGGGAGTCGCGTTCGGCGCCGCGTTCCTTCTTCACTCCCCGACCGATTCGTAACACCTCGCCGAGACCCAAGCGGCGAGCCGCGTCAGCGAGGGAGGACTCGTTGACGGTGCGGCTACGCACCACCGAGGCGACGCCCTCGTCAGCGTGGGGCCACTGGGTGACGACGTACTGCGCGACCGCGAGGTCGACGACGGCGTCGCCGAGAAACTCCAACTGTTCGTTCGAGGTCGCGTCGTGTTCCGCGGCGAAACTCGAGTGGGTGAGCGCGTCCCTCAACCGAGGATCGTCGGGCGCGAGACCCGTAATTCTCGCGAGTTCGTCCCTGCCCACGGGGCGACGCCTAGCCCAGATTCAACTTGGCGACGACGTAGTCCACGGCGTCGCGCACGGACACGAGGTCCTCAAGGTCCTCGTCGTCGATGTGGAAGCTCCCCACCGCGCGCGACAGGTCCTCCTCCATCGCCTCGACTAACTCAATGAGCGCGAGTGAATCGGCTCCGAGGTCGGAAAAGGGAACGTCCTCTTCGATAGCGGACGGCTCGGTCTCGAGAATCTGAGCCAGTTCCCGCACGACCAGGTCCGTCACGGCAGCCCGATCCAGGCGTGAAGCGCCCTCGGCGTTGGTCATGTGCCCTCCTTAATGCTCCCACCCTACCCACGATGCGGGCTGGTCAGGAAGATTAGCCCCCGTGATCGGGTCGGATGGCGAATTGCGTCGCGGCGACGACGCCCGAGGAGACCATGTCGTCGGCGACTCTAAGGGCGTTCATGATGGCCGTGGCGTTGGAGGATCCGTGAGAAATGATGCAGACGCCCTTTAGGCCCAAGAGTACCGAGCCCCCCACCGACTCGGGGCGAAGCCGCTCGGCGCGAGGCGCCAGGTAGGGCATCAGGGTTCGACCCGCCTCGCGGGCGACGTCGTCCTCGTCGAGGGCCTCGAGAAGGTTCGTCAAGACGAATCGAAACGCCCCCTCGAGGGTCTTTAGGGCCACGTTGCCGGTGAAACCGTCGGTCACCACCACGTCGACCGGGGCGGGAACGAGGTCTCGACCCTCCACGTTGCCAAAGAAGTTGATCGCGGGATTCGCCGCGAGACGCTCGTGAGTCTCCTTCACGAGTGGGGATCCCTTCGAGGACTCCTCACCGATCGACAAGAGGCCGACGCTCGGCGACTCGACTCCAAAGTGGGCCCCTACGAAGGCGGCCCCCAACTGGGCGAACTGCACCAGCATCTCGGC
>JAKBAZ010000100.1 GCA_021826255.1 Actinomycetes bacterium | reverse complement strand
TCGGTCTCACAGCGCAGTTCGACGAGCGCCGCCGCCTGAGCGTCGCGCACGACGGCGATCGCGCCCTCGCTGGCCTCACGTTCGGCCCGCTTGGCGGCCGAGGCGAGACCCTGCACGCGCAGGTGCTTCACGGCCGCGTCGAAGTCACCTTCCGTAGCGTCGAGGGCCTTCTTTGCGTCCATCATTCCCACGCCAGTGACCTGGCGAAGCTTCTGTACGTCCTTAGCGGTGTACGACACCTTGTGAACTCTCCTTACTTAGAGTGACGAGCGACGAATCCCACTAGGCCTTAGCGGCCACGGCGGGACGATTGTTGCGAATAAAGCGTCCTTCGACAACGGCCTCGGCGATGAGCCGGCAGAGCAGCGCTCCCGACCGGATGGCGTCGTCGTTTCCGGGGATGACGTAGTCGATGACGTCGGGATCGCAGTTGGTGTCAACCACGGCCACGACGGGCAGGCCCAACTTGCGAGCCTCGGTCACCGCAATGTGCTCCTTCTTCGTGTCGATCACGAAGATGGCGTCGGGCACGCGGTCCAGTCCCGCGATACCCGAGAGGTTTCGGTTCAACTTCTCCAACTCGCGCTGGTGGCGCAGGGCCTCACGCTTGGGCATTCCCTCGAAGTCACCGGCGCGCTCCATCGTGCGAAGCTCCATCATGCGCTTGACGCGACCGGCGACCGTGGAGAAGTTGGTAAGCATTCCACCCAGCCAGCGCTGGTTGACGAAGGGCATTCCGCAGGCGGCCGCGTAGTCGGCCACGGGACCCTGGGTCTGCTTCTTCGTTCCCACGAACAAGATGGTGCCGCCTTGGGCGACAAGGTCGCGAACGTAGGCGTAACTGGACTCGATGCCGACGAGCGTCTTACGCAGGTCGATGAGGTAAATGCCGTTACGTTCGCCCAAAATGAAACGACGCATCTTGGGGTTCCAACGCCGTGTCTGGTGCCCGAAGTGCACGCCGGCGTCTAACAGTTCCTGCAGAGTGACGAGAGCCACGTTGTTCCTCTTCTATGTACGTTCGGTTTTCACTCCCGCGACGCACCCGAAGGCGACCGGACCAAATCGCGGGAGTCAACTATCACGCCGACCCACCTTGGGACAGCCCGGACAGTCTAGTCGAGGCCCCCACCTCGGGGATGGGTCACGCGGTGAACCGACTGGAGGTGGGACTTCGACACGTGGGTATAGATCTGGGTCGTCGAAAGACTCGCGTGACCGAGCATCTCTTGCACCACCCGAAGATCAGCCCCCCCTTCGAGGAGGTGAGTAGCGAAGGTGTGGCGCAGAGCGTGCGGGTGAAGAGGGTGACCGAGACGCTTCTCGAGAATCCGTCGAACGTCTCGGGGTCCGAGGGGTCGGCCTCGGCGATTGACAAAAAGGTACTCGTCGGCCTCCCCGCTCGCCACCTCACCGCGAACGCGGCACCACTCCTCGAGAGCGTGACGACCCCGGGGATGTAGGGGCACCAGTCGCTCCTTTCGGCCCTTTCCCATCACTCGCAACCATCCACCCGGCGTATCGAGATCGCGAATCTGGAGCGCACAGAGTTCGCTCACTCTCACCCCCGAGCCGTAGAGCACCTCGCCCACCGCCCGGTCCCGCCTGGCCCAGGGATCGTCACCCCAGTCGACATCGAGCAGTCGCTCAAGGTCCTCTCGCGTGGCGAGATCCGGGAGGCGACGTCGAGCGGTGGGGGCGGCCAACCGTCGAGCGGGCGACTCGACGTGACGACCGGAGTCGACTCGCCACTCGAAGTAACTACGCAGCGCCGCTCGACGGCGAGACAGCGTCGAGGGCGAATCCCCCTCACCCACCCGCTCGGCGAGATATTCACGCAACGTCGACAGAGTGGCTCGATTCGGGTCGTCGAGGCCCGACCACTCCACGAGGTGAGCCACGTCGTAGAGGTACGCCCGAACGGTGTGGGCCGACCGATCGCGAGCTCGAAGAAAACGCTCGAACTCCGCCAACTCCCACGCGACGGGAACGAGTTCGTGGGCTGTGTCCACAATCGTAAGGGTACCGAAACCTGAACAGTAGTGCTCGCTGGGACGCGCTGAGTAAGGTGAGCGCGAGAGGAGGCCACCGTGGCGCGCATCATGGTTATCGACGACGACGAAGGAATCCGTTCTTCCCTCGCCCTGCTGCTCACTCGTGAGGGATTCGACGTCACCACCCACGCGAGCGCCGAGGAGGCTCTCGGAGATTTTGACCGACTCGGAGCCGACCTCTGCCTGGTGGACATCATGCTGCCGGGCATCTCCGGACTTGAAGCCACGCGACGCCTCCGCCAGAGGAGCGACGTTCCCATTCTCGTCGTCTCCGCTCGCGACGACACCCGAGACGTGGTCGCTGGTCTTGAGGCCGGAGCCGATGACTACGTCACCAAGCCCTTCGCCTCGCCCGAACTGCTGGCGCGAATGAAGGCCCACCTTCGGCGTCGTCCCGACCAAGTGGCCCCCGAGTTTCGCGTCGGTTCGCTACGAGTCTCTCCGGCCGAGGGTGAAGTGCGAGACGAGGCCGGTGAGCCTGTCCACCTCACGGCGACGGAGTTTCGTCTGCTCATCGAACTGGCTCGGGCCGACGGACGGGTGCTCTCACGTGAGGACCTTCTCGAACGCGTCTGGCACTACGACTACTTCGGTGACACTCGTCTCGTCGACGTGCACGTGCGCCGTTTAAGGGTCAAAATTGAAGCCGATCCCGCGGCCCCCGAACACCTCCTCACGGTGCGCGGACTGGGGTACAAGTTGGTCTTCTAGTGGCGAGAACCACGCTGCGACTACGCCTCGTCGCCGTTCTCGTCGTGACGGCGGTCTCCCTGACGAGTTTGACGGGAGCCATCACCCTCCTCGCTACACGACACCTCACATTGGCCCAGCAAGAGCGCGCCGACCGGCGACAGGCCTACGCCAACGCGGCTCTCTTTCGGGCGACCCTGGCCGCCCACCCTCTGGCATTGGCTCAAGCAGCGAGCGCTCTCCAACAGACAGCCAATTCGCAGACCTTTGTCCGCGTGGACGGTGAGTGGCAGGTCCCTCGACCCCAAGCGGCCCTCACCTTCGTGCCGAGCAGCGCCATCAAACTGGTGGACCTCGACCACGTGGTCACCGCGGTCATGAACGTAGGGGGACAGGCTCGCTACCTCGTCGGAATCCCGGTACCCGCGGTATCGGCCCAGATGTACGAGGTCTTCAACTTGGCCGACACCACCTCCACCCTCGAAACGTTGCTCTGGATCGTCGCCCTCGGAGCCCTGGCGACCGCCCTCGTCGGCAGCGTGATCGCGGCGTGGGCCACGAGAAGGACCACGAAGCCCCTCGTCGACGCCGCCGGAGCCGCCCACGATGTCGCGGCGGGTGATCTCTCCATTCGCGTCACGACTCGCGGAGGCGGAGCCGAGGTGGAAGCACTCGTCGACGCCTTTAACACGATGGTCGACCAACTCTCTCAGCGGATTGAACGAGACGCCCGGTTCGCCTTGGACGTCTCGCACGAGTTGCGAACTCCACTCACCTCGCTCGTCACCGCCGTCTCGGTCCTCGACGCCCAGCGAGACGAGCTGACCCCCGACGCCGCCCAGAGTGTCGCGGTGCTGTCCACCAACGTTCGTATTTTCCAGCGCCTGGTCGAGGACCTCCTCGAAATTTCTCGGGCCGACGCCGGCACTCTCGAGTTGACCATCGAACCCTTAAGCGCCCTCACCCTCACCCGCTTCGCAGTGGCCTCCGTCGCGCGTCGTCTCGGCCTACCCCTGGTGGAGGTCACCCTCGAGGGCGAGGACGGACTCGTTCTCGCTGACCGGCGTCGGATGGAGAGGGTGCTCGCCAATCTCTTTGAAAACGCCCAGCGCTACGCTGGGGGGGTCCTTCGCGTCGTGGTCGTCTCCCGCGATGACTCCGTAGAGATTCACGTCGATGACGCCGGCCCCGGCGTCGAGCCCGAGGAGCGAGAGGCCATCTTCGAACGATTCCATCGAGGTCGCGCCGCGTCGGACCGAGCGGGCGTGACCGGTTCGGGAATCGGGCTGTCCCTCGTACGCGAACACGTACGAGGGATGGGCGGCCAGGTATGGGTCGAGTCCTCACCCGAGGGGGGCTCGCGGTTCGTCGTCCAACTCCGTCGAGCGAGCGACGAATGAGAACGCCGCGCACCCTCAGCGCACTGATCCTCGGGGGGCTCATCCTCGGAGGCTGCACCCTCGTACCGACCACTCCCCTCACGACCCAGCCCGACTCGAGTGTGCCCTTCAATCTGCTCGCCCCGACTCTCCCCCTCTCGCCGTCCCAGCGAGTCGTCTACACCCACGAGCCGATCTACCTGCTCTCGCCCAACGGCTCTCTCGTCTCTGTCAATCGACTGGTGCCGGCACCGGCGAGCCTCTTCGACGTGGTGTACCAACTACCCCTTGGACCGAGTGCCGCCGAGGCGTCGCGGGGACTGAGTACCCGTGTTCCCGCCGACACCGTGATCAGTTCAGCCACTCTCGAACAGGGCGTGGCGACCCTCGACGTCTCGTCCTCCTTCGCGCTCGTGACCGGGCTCGGACGTCGAATCGCCGTCGCCCAACTCCTCCTCAGCGCGGCCGCCTGGGGACCCGTCAGTGCGCTGCAGGTCGACGTCGACCACGAAGCGCTCCCGATTCCGGTCGGAGTACGTACGGAGACGACGATGAGCCTGAGTGAGGCGCGCGCGTTCCTCGCCCCAACCCCGACGAACGAGTCACGCGCGGGGTAGAGGCCGTTCGGCGCGAGCCCCGCGCCAGAGGTGTTCGAGGTCGTAGTACTCGCGGGCGGGCTCGTCAAAGACGTGCACGAGAACGTCGCCGTAGTCGAGAGCAATCCACTCCGCGCTCGCGAGACCTTCGACTCGCAGGGGCTTCACGTTCTCGGCGAGTTCGATCTGGCGCTCGATCTCCTCCGCCACGGCGCGAACTTGGCGATCGTTTCGAGCGTGGCAAACCACCATCGCGTCGAAGGCGTCGGTGAGACCGCGCACGTCCAAGACCACGGGATCCACGCCGAGCTTTTCGTCGATGCCTCGTAACGCCGCGGCGCACAACGCCGCGCAGTAGCCGGTCATCGGGGTCGAGGGTCGCTCGCTCAGTGCACGACTCCCACCACCACCACGGCGAGCACGAACGGCACGC
>JAKBAZ010000099.1 GCA_021826255.1 Actinomycetes bacterium | reverse complement strand
ACACCCGTATTCGCCACGGACGCCCCCCCACTCCCGAACTTCTCCACGAACTCACCGGTCGGTACCAGCAGATAGGGGGGACATCACCTCTCGCCGAGCGCACCGCCGACCAGGTCGCGGCGCTCGCGCGCCGGCTCGACGAGCGCTCTCCGGGCGTGTTCGATGTTCGCTTCGCCTCGAAGTACGAACCTCCGATGATTGAAGACGTCGCCCCAGGGTTCGCCGCCGACGGGATCACTCGGGTGATCGGACTGGTACTCGCTCCCCACTCGTCGTCAATGTCAACGGATCAGTACTTCGACCGCGCGAGAGCCTCCCTCGGGGAGTCGGTGGAGTTCTCGCCCATCGACTCGTGGTGGAGTCGTGACGATTTCATTGACGTGATCGCGCGTCGCGTCGAGTCAGTGTTGAGCCGAGTTCCCGACGAGGCTCGCGAGAGTACCGAAGTGGTGTTCTCGGCCCACTCGTTACCCGTAAAGATTCTGGAGAAGGGCGACACCTACCCGGACCAGATTCGAGAAAGTGCCCGACGCGTCGCCGAGACCTTGGGGTTACCTCGTTGGGACACCGCCTGGCAGTCGGCGGGGCGCACCGCGGATCCCTGGCTCGGACCGGACATTCTGGACGTCCTGCGAAGTAAAAAGAATGAAGGGGTGAGTCACCTCATCTCGTGCCCAATCGGATTCGTCTCCGACCACCTCGAGGTGTTGTTTGACATCGACATCCAAGCCGCACAACTCGCCGAGGAGATGGAGCTCACGCTGTGGCGCACCCCGTCTCTCAACGCGGACCCCGACTTCATTGACGTTCTCGCGGGAGTCGTCGAGGAACGGGTGTGAGCCGACCATCGGTCGTCGTCGTCGGGGGTGGAATCTCCGGGCTCGCCGCGGCTTTCGAACTCTCCGGGGGAGCGACACCCTCGGCGAACCCACCCCGCGTCGAGGTCATCGAAGCGGACGAGCGATTCGGCGGAGCCCTCCTCTCGACGAGGTGGCACGGGCGCAATCTCGACCTCGGTCCGGACGGATTCCTCTCTCGTCGACCCGAGGCTCTCGCGCTCATTCGCGACGTCGAACTGGAGGGGGAACTTGAAGACGTCGGCGCGTCCGGCGCGTCGCTCTACCTCGGGGGATCTCTTCGGGCTCTCCCCGACGACGCCGTTATGGGGATTCCCCCCTCGAGTGCGTCGATGCGACAACTGGGTGGACTGTCGCGTGGAGCCCTCGCGCGGGCGCGTCGAGACGAGCTGATTCCCCGGAAACGTCGCGTTGACGGCGACGTCTCCATCGGCGAGATTGTGCGCCCCGCTCTCGGCGACGAGATCGCCTACCGGGTGGTCGAGCCCATGGTGGGCGGAATCCAGGCCGGTCGAATCGATAACTTGAGCGCTCAGAGCGTATTCCCGCCTCTCCTCGAGGCGGCTCGGCAACGGGGCTCTCTCCTCAAAGCGCTGAGCGGGCTGTCCCCGCAGAGCCCATCCCCCGGACCGAGCTTCGCGAGTTTGCGCCGGGGAATGGGATCACTCGCCGAGCGGTTGGTGGAAGTGCTCGCTCAACGCGACGTCGTTCTTCGCACGGGGGTGACGGTGAAGGCCCTCAGATCCTTAGGCGAGGAGTACCCCCTCGGAGTGGAGACCGACGACACCCTCACTCCTGCTCACGTGGTGATTCTCGCAACCCCCGCTCCCGTCGCGGCCGACCTCTCCGCGAGCCTCAGTGACGGGGCCCGCGAACTCACCACCATCGACTCCGCGAGCGCGGCGATGGTCTCGCTGGTGTACTCAAGCGCCGACCTCACACTTCCCGAGCACGGCACCGGCGTCCTCGTCCCCTTACAGACACCTTTCGAGGGCGATACTCACCTCGTCACCGCCCTCACGTTTCTCGACCGCAAGTGGTCTCACCTTCGCCGAGACGGAGAGGTCCTCCTCCGGGCCCACGTCGGGCGTATCGACGATCGCCGATTCGAGTCGCTCGACGACGAGACGTTGAGTCAACGAGTTCACAGGGAGGTCACCGCGATTCTCGGTGCTCGCGCCACACCCCGAGATACTCGGGTCCAGCGCTGGCCCCGGGGACTCCCCCAGTACTACGTGGGCCACGCCGAACGGGTCGCTCGCGCTCGCCAGTTTCTCGACTCGTTCGGAGTACTCCTCGCCGGGAGCCCCTACGACGGAGTCGGAATTCCGGCGAGTATCGGTTCGGGACGCCGCGCGGGCCAGTCGGCTCTCGCCCGGCTCACCCCATCCGCCTAGACACGCTGTCTGGGAGACTACACACCGTGCCACAGTCGTCCACGCTCCGAGTCGACGTGCCCTTCGGGCACCGAGTCGTCGTCCTCAGCGATCTTCACCTCTCACCCCAGTCGTCCCCTAACTCTCGAGCGGTGCGAGAACTCACCACGTTGTTGGGCGACTACGACGACCCCACCACTCTCATCATTGCCGGTGGCCTCTTTCGCCTTCCCTCGGACTCGCCCTTAGCCGCCCTCGACCTCGTCCTTGGGCACCTTTCATCACTCACCAACGCACTGGTGCGCTTTCGGCGACTCGAGCACCATCGAGTCATTGTTCTCGTGGGTCCGCACGACGCGGCCTTACACGTGGACGCGGTGCGACAGCGCCTCGAGGACCTTGGTCTCGAAGTCACCGGCGACGCGATACTTCGCGTCGCCTCGGAGGATGGCGTAAGAGAGATGCTCGTCACCACGGGCTCCGGTCCCTCGCTCAGTTCTGTCGAAGGTCCCGCGTCGGAGATCCCCTTCATCGAAGACCCCTCGCGCGAGATTCGCTACGTGACCTCTCGTACCCTCTATCGCCGATTCGCTCCGGCCATCTGGCTCGTTCTGGCCCTCGTGATCAGTGCGGACCTCCTTCACTCGGTGTTGCAACTCGTCACCCACTTCACTCACCACGTCTACCGAGTGCACGTTCGACCCCTGCACGCCCGAGGTTTTTGGGGGGGTCTACTCATTAACGCCGTAGTGCTCGTCGGCGCGGAAGCTCTCGTCGTGGCCCTCGCCGGACTAGTGGTGAGTCGCCAGTTCGACCGCCGTCGTCGCCTCCCCGGGATCACCGAACCGCTCACCTCACTACGAGTGGGTGACACCGACGCGCTCGACGTGGCGCGCGCTCTCGTCTCACGTGGCGGTCTCGGGGCGGTGGTGGGTGGCTCGACCAGGCCGGCTCTCGCCTACCTCGACGACGGCGTGTGCGCGAGTCCCGGACCCTCACGAGAAGTCTGGATCGAACACGAGGGCCGTTTCGCACTGCCCAGCGTCTACACACCGGTCGAACGGGTGGGAATCGTCGAGATCGAGGCGGCCCGCGACGTTCAGGTGCGCCTCCTCGGTGGACAGTCACGTTCCACCCACGCCCGTCTCCTCGAGCGATTGGTGGCCGGATCCCCCTTCCAACCCGCGCCCCCCAACGTCACTTCTACCATCGGCCAGTGGCCGAGTGGGGCACCGTTCCCCCTCGCTCTCGATCGACTCTCCGACCAGCGCCGCCAGCGGTCCATCCGGCGATGGTCGAGCGGGCTCATCCTCGCCGCCGGTCTCATCGACGTCGTGACGACCGTCTCTACACCCTTAAGGGCCCGTCTCTCGGCCCTGCGGGGCCTCCTGCCCCTCGGAGTCGCCCAGGGTGCCGCCGTCCTCACCGCTCTCGCCGGCGTCGTCCTCATCATGCTGGCTCGTGGGGTGAGACGCGGACAGCGACGTGCGTGGGTGATCTCGACCCTGGCTCTTTTTGTCACCGTGGCGGCTCACCTCGCCCGGGGTGGTTCGCTTCCCACGTCGCTCATCGCGGCGGGACTCGGACTCTTCCTCCTGCTCGAGCGGCGCCATTTTCGCGGCGCCGCCGACCGTTCCAGTCTGCCGAGCGCCGCACCCCTCCTCGTGTCGGTCGCAGTGGTGTCGGTCCTCGCCGGGGCGATTGCCGTCGAGGCACAAGCACACGGGCGAGTCATCCTCCCCAACTTCGGTCGGGTTCTGTTGGCCTGCGCGGAACGCCTCGTGGGGGTCTACTCCATCGCCTTACCCGACACGACGACCGACTTCGTCGATCCCGTCCTCCTGACTATTGGTATCACCCTGGTGGTAGTCGTTCTCTACCTTCTCACCCGACCGGTCGTCGACCGACGACTCTCGAGTCGAGGACCCGCTCGCGCCGCCGAACGCCGAGTGGCCGAACGCCGAGCCCGCGACATCGTTCGCCGACACGGACGAGGAACTCTGGACTACTTCGCGCTACGTGACGATAAGCAGTTCTTCTTCTTCCGCGACTCTCTGGTCGCCTACGCCGTGTACGGCGGCGTCGCGCTCGTCTCGCCTGACCCCATCGGTCCCGAGGCCGAGCGGGTCGAAGTGTTCAGCGCCTTTAGGACCTACGCCGAGTCGCGGGGGTGGAGCGTCGCGATCACCGGGGCGGGTGCCGAGTGGCTATCGCTCTATCACGCGGCCGGCATGCACTCCATCTACATCGGTGACGAGGCCATCGTCGATACCACCACCTTCTCCCTCGAAGGGGGCAAGATGAAGGGACTACGACAGGCCTACAACCGAGTGGCCCGGCACGGCTACCAGGTCCATTTTCTTGATCCGGCCGATGTCGACCCCGCCCAAGTCGCCGGCGTGCTCGAACTTATCTCCATGTTGCGCCGTGGGGAGGGTGAGCGGGGATTCTCCATGATGCTCGGCCGACTCTTCGACCCGAAGGACCGTGGCCTCCTCCTCACTCTGGTCACCTCCCCCGACGGACGACCGGCCGCGGCACTCCAGTTCGTCCCCTCGCCCGCCATCCAGGGGTACTCACTCGACCTCATGCGACGCGACCCGGGTGATCACCCGAACGGACTCATCGACTTCGCCCTCGTGTCCACCATTTTCCACCTGCGCGACCAGGGAACTCAGGGGCTCTCGCTGAACTTCGCCGCCTTTCGCTCGGTACTCGACGGTGAGAAGGGTGAGGGCGCCTTCACCCGGGTCGAGCGCTGGGCTCTTCGTCGGCTCTCAGGAATTCTTCCCATTGAGTCTCTCTGGGCCTTTAACGCGAAGTACGAGCCTCGATGGTTACCCCGCTACCTCGTCTACCCGGCGGCCGAACAGTTCGTCCCCGTAGTGATGGCCATCTTGCGCGCGGAGTCTCTGACCGAG
>JAKBAZ010000098.1 GCA_021826255.1 Actinomycetes bacterium | reverse complement strand
ACCGACCCGGTTGGTCAATCTGTGGCGTCGTCGAGAGTTGTTACGCAACCTCATTAGCTCTGACGTTCAGATTAAGTACAAGGGGTCGGCCCTCGGACTCTTGTGGTCCATGTTGGCTCCGGCCTTTACCCTCGGGATCTACTACCTCGTCTTCTCGGTGTTCTTGAAGAACGGCTACCCGAACTACGTCATCTTCTTGTTTTCGGGCCTCATTGTCTGGAACCTCTTCCAGAACGCCGTCAACGTCTCGACGAGCATCATCGTGGACCGCGCGGGTCTCGTGAAGAAGGTGTCCTTCCCCCGAGAGATCTTGCCCCTGGCGTCGGTGGGTGCGGCGGTCGTGTTTTGGCTGATTCAAATGGTGGTCCTCGTCCTCTTCCTCGTCATCTTTCATCACGCGCCGGACTGGGGGATGCTGCTTTTGCTGCCGGTGACGTTCGCTGCGCTCTATCTGTTCACCGCGGCCATCGCCATCGTGATGTCAGCCCTGACCGTATATCTGCGCGACATCAAACACCTCATGGAAGTGTTACTACAGCTCTGGTTCTGGTTATCCCCGGTCGTCTACAGCTACTCCAACTCCATTGCGCCGTCTCTGCATCGGCACGGGCTCGCCGCGGTGTACTTCATTAATCCCATGAGTTTGATTGTGCTGACGTTCCAGCGCACCTTCTACAACGCGACGACCGTCACCTCGACGCTCTCGGGTCAGCCGCTGCACATGCTGCCGACGTGGTCGGTCGGCACGTTCGTGGCCCTCAACGTGGGCCTCCTCGTCGTGGCCGCCATCGTCTTTCTTCTCGCCCTCGTGGTCTTTGGCCGCCTCGAGGGCAATTTTGAGTCGGAGCTCTAAGTGGATCACGTCATCGAAGTCAGCGACGTCTCGAAGACGTTCAAGATTCACCACGAACGCCACCAGTCGGTGAAAGATCGCGTTTTACACCCCCGCAGCGGCCGGACCGAACTGTTTCAAGCTCTCGAGAACATCTCCTTTACCGTGGACGCCGGCGAGACGGTGGGGATTTTGGGTCACAACGGTTCGGGTAAGTCCACCCTGCTCAAGTGCGTCTGTGGAGTCCTTCAGCCCACTTCGGGCGTTATCCGTCAGAAGGGGTCCCTCGCCGCCCTCCTCGAGTTGGGGGCGGGTTTTCAGGTCGAACTGTCCGGACGCGACAACGTCTACCTCTATGGAACGATGCTGGGTTTTTCACGCAAGTACATCGACCGAATCTTCGACGACATCGTCGCCTTCTCCGAAATCGAGCACTTCATCGACACCCAGGTGAAGTTCTACTCCTCGGGCATGTACGTACGACTGGCTTTCGCCGTGGCCGTGAACGTCGATCCCGACGTGTTGGTGGTGGATGAAGTGTTGGCGGTGGGTGACGAACGATTCCAAGGTAAGTGCATCGATCGAATCAAGGGTTTCCAAGAAGACGGAAAGGCCATCTTGCTCGTCACCCACTCGGCGGAACAAGTGCGCACTCTCGCCTCGCGAGCCATCGTTCTCGAGTCCGGACGCATGATCGCCGAAGGGGACGTGGGGGACTCACTCAAGATCTTCCGGGACCACCTCCTCGGCCCCACGCCGGACCCTGACGGCGTGCGCCACAGCGGGGGTGAGGTGCACGTGGACTCGGTCACGTCACCGACTGGGTCTTTCGACGTGCGTGCGGGAGCCTCGTTCCACTTTGATGTCACCCTCAGCGCCACTCGGGGTGTCAGCGGGCTTTTTGTACTCGAGATTCACACCCGCCAGGGAGTCTTGGTGTCCCGTTCGGATCCCCACGCCAATCCGGTGGAGCTTCACGCGGGGGTCACGACCCTCGGGGTGGATTTGCCGAACCTACCCCTCCTCGACGGAGTGTTCGACTTGAACGTGGGAATCTACGATCCGCGAGGTTCGAACGTCCTCGCGTGGGCGGAGAAGGTGGCGACTCTCCAGGTGACCTACGCCGGGCGTGAGGGCGGGCTCGTCGAACTCGCGCCGTCGGTGCACCAGAGTTAGTACGCCTAGGGCGAATCGGGGGAGAGACGCGGGTACGCGCGAAGCGCGCCAAGGCGCCCCAGTCGACCGACGTCGTAGGGCAGGTGGGCGCCCGCGAGCAGCCGGCGATCTCCGCGCGAGTTCCCGTAGGCGTAGATCGTCGGGGGAGTTTCGTAGGAGCGTTCGGCAATCCACTCGCTCAACCGTCGCATCTTTTCGGTGCCGCGACAGTTCTTACCGAAGTAGCGCCCGGTGAGACGCCCGGAGTCGTCCACGGCGAGTCGAGTTCCGAGTCCTCCCGAGATTCCGAAGTGTTCGACGAGAACATCCACGTAGAGCTGGGGCGACGCTGACACGATGACCACGTCATCGTGTCGTTCGAGGTGCCAGCGGAGTCGGGCGATCACCTCGAGGCGTCCCTCGTGGGCGAGGTGCTCGAGGATGAAGCGGCGAGACTGTTCGGCGACGTCCGTGAGTGGTCGTCCGCGCAACAACCCCTCAAAGAGCCGCTCCTTCGCGTCGTCGGCGTAGTGTCCCGAGCGAATCGCTCCGAGGGATAACGCGGGACTCAGTGGGGCGGCCACCCGGGCCACTGCGGCGTTACCGCAGACGAAGCGGAGCCAGTGAAACACACTGCCCCCCCGAGTCAGGGTGCCGTCGAGGTCGAAAGCGGCGACGGTGGAGGAGGGCACGGTGACTCATGCTACCGAGAGAGGACTCGCGACGAAGATCGAGTACGCTCACTCACCGATTTTTCTACTAATATGATAGAAGTTTACAAGAATTAGGGAAACCAGTAGATTGCTGCTGTTACCCACTGCAACGAAGGAGAAGTGACACATGGCAATTCGTCTCGGAGACGTGGCTCCCGATTTCACCGCGGAGACCACCGAAGGACCTATCAGTTTCCACGAATGGATCGGCGATAGTTGGTGCATTCTCTTCTCGCACCCGGCGGACTTCACCCCGGTGTGCACGACGGAACTCGGTGGATTCGCGGCTCGCAAGTCGGAGTTCGACGCTCGCAACACCAAGATCATCGGTCTGTCGGTAGACGACGTGGACTCGCACAACCGGTGGAAGGACGACATCGGCGAGACCCAGGGCACCCCGCTCAACTTCCCGCTCATCGGGGACGAGACCAAGACGGTTGCCGGTCTCTACGACATGATTCACCCCAACGCCAATGACACGATGACCGTGCGCAGCGTCTTCATCATCGGTCCGGACAAGAAGGTGAAGCTCATCTTGACCTACCCGGCGTCGACGGGTCGCAACATTGACGAGATTCTGCGTGTCCTCGACTCGTTGCAGTTGAGCGCCAAGTACTCGGTCGCCACTCCGGTGAACTGGACCAACGGCAAGGATGTCATCGTCGCCCTGTCGGTGAGTGACGAGGACGCCGAGGCGAAGTTCCCGAAGGGCGTCACCAAGGTGAAGCCCTACCTGCGCCTCACCCCTCAGCCCAACCTGTAGTCCGCCGTACCCTACGCGACGTCGCCCGCCGGTGATCCGGCGGGCGACGATCACGTCCGGGGTAGAAAAATCTGGTCGCGGTAGAAGGCGAGTTCGCTAATGGACTCGCGGATGTCGTCGAGGGCCCGATGGGTCGTAGCTTTCTCCCCACGCGCGCCGATCCGATCGGGATACCACCGCTTAGCCAACTCCTTCAGCGTGGAGACGTCGACATTGCGGTAGTGGAAGTGGGCCTCGAGTTCGGGCATGTACTCCTGAAGGAAACGCCGGTCCGTACCGATGGAGTTGCCGCTCAACGGTACGGTGCGGGCTTCGGGAATGTGCTGTCGGAGGAACTCGAGCGTCGCACGTTCCGCTTCCGCGATCGTGGTCGTTGAGACTCGAATGGCCTCGAGGAGTCCCGACTGGGTGTGCATCGCGGTCACGAAGTCACCCATTCGAGAGAGGGCTTCTTCGTCGGCGTGAATGACGAGATCGGGCCCCTCGGCGATGACGCGTAACTCGTCATCGGTGATGAGCGTTGCGATCTCGACGATCACGTGCTTATCCGGTTCGAGTCCGGTCATCTCAAGGTCCATCCATGCCAGCATGGGGAGAGACTACCGAAACTCACCCGCACGTTGGCTTCAGTCAGTCGCTGACTAGTCTCAAGGCCCATGGAGATTCACTTTCGGCGCTTAAGGCCCGACGCGGTGATTCCCGAAGTTCACCACGCGGGAGACGCCGGTGTCGATCTCGTCGCCCTCGACCCCCTGCGACTGGCTCCGGGGGAGAGGGGCATGGTCTCGACCGGTCTCGCGATCGAGATTCCCGAGGGCTTTGCGGGACTGGTGCTTCCGCGAAGCGGATTGGCGTCTCGCCACGGCGTGACCTGCGTCAATGCGCCCGGACTCGTGGACTCGGGGTATCGCGGGGAGTTGCGTGTCGCCCTCGTGAACCTCGATCCGCACCTGACCTACGACATCGAGCCGGGCGATCGGGTTGCACAACTCCTTGTTACCCCCGTTCCGGCGGTGAGGTTTGTCGAGGTTGATCAACTGAGCGACAGTGCCCGTGGGGAGGGCGGCTTTGGGTCGAGTGGTCGGTAAGGTTTGACGGACGGAGACCCTCGGCTAGTATGGAGGCGTTGCGGTAGTAGCTCAGTTGGTAGAGCGCGACCTTGCCAAGGTCGAGGTCGCCGGTTCGAGACCGGTCTACCGCTCCAAGTAGGAAATAGCCGGACAACAAGGTCGCCGAAAGGCGACCTTGTTGTCTTTCCCCCAGATTCTTCGGCCGCGCCTGCTGAGACGTCACCTCCCCGTCACCTCCCGTTCCCTGGGGTAGTGTGACGCTCTGACACCAAATCGTCGAGGGCGGTGAGTCCGCCGTGGGAGAAACCATGAAGGTATTTCGTATTCGCAGCGCCGCCGTCGCGCTGAGCGCGCTCAGTTTGATCGCCACGACCAGTGGCGCGGCGGGCGCGTCGTCCCCGAGCGCCAAGTACAACGCGAAGGACGCCGCGCTCGTCCCCGCGGCGTACAAGCACATCACGCTCCAAGTAGCGTCGGACGCCACCTACGCGCCGGACGAGTACGTCCAGGGCACCACGATGGTGGGTTTTGACCTCGACTTGATGAAGGCTATCGCGACCACTCTCGGCATCAAGTACGCCGAGAACAACGTCACGTTCGACACGATTATTACCGGCATGGTGTCC
>JAKBAZ010000097.1 GCA_021826255.1 Actinomycetes bacterium | reverse complement strand
ATCTGAGCGGCGGGCGTTCTTCGACAGCATCGAGAGAACACCACTCAGCGAAGAACAGGCTCGCGCTGTCATCTGCTTCGACAATCGGGTGCAGATACTGGCGGCAGCTGGCTCTGGGAAAACCTCGACCATGGTCGCGAAGGCGGCCTACGCGGTCGCTCGTGGACTGGCGTCACCTGACCGCATCCTTCTCCTGGCGTTTAATAAGGCCGCCGCAGCGGAGCTCCAGGAACGCATCGAGACGCGTTTCGCAGCTGCCGGGATTCCTTCCTCAGGGGTCAAAGCCGCCACCTTCCACTCCTTCGGCCTGGACACCATTGGGCTCGCCACTGGGCGCAAACCCAGGTTGGCAACGTGGCTTGAGCAGGGTGAAGAGATTGACATGGTGATGGAGATCGTGGACGAACTGCGCGATCAGTCTCAAGCTTTTCGCTACAACTGGGACCTCTATCGACTTCTCTTCGCGAGCGCAGCAACGTCGCTAGAAACTACGCAGCCCGACGGCTATGACTCGAAATCGAGCACCGCTGGTTACCGCACGGCGTCTGGGGTACTGGTCAAGAGTGAGGGGGAACGACTCATAGCCGACTTCCTCTTCTTTAACGGTGTGGAGTTCAAGTACGAGCGCCCGTACGTTCACGACGTGGCCGACGCATCGCACTCGCAATACCATCCCGACTTCTACTACCCAGACATTGATACCTGGCATGAGCATTGGGCCATCGACCGAGATGGCAACCCTCCGAAGAAGTTTGTGGACTACCAACAGGGCATGCAATGGAAGAGGGACTTGCATCGCAAATTTGGCACCTCGCTCATCGAGACAACCTGGGCTGGGGTGGTCTTCGGAGAGGGCCTACAAGAACTTGGCGAGGAACTAACTCAACGGGGCCAAGCACTCGACTGGAATCCCAACCGGCCCGTCGTGGACTCCTGGTATCGGGCAGTCAATCACCAGGATCTGGCCCGCCTCGTGCGCACCTTCATGTGTCACGTGAAGTCCAACTCGTGGTCGTCCAGTGACCTCGAGCAAAGGTTGGCGAACGACCACCGTTCGACAGATGGCTATCGGACCCGCCTCTTCCTGTCGCTTTACTGGCCTATCCATGAGGCGTGGCAGCGTCGACTTGCCGCGGAGGGCGGCGTGGATTATGAGGACATGCTCGTGCGGGCCAGTGATCTACTGGAGTCCGGCGCTGTGGAACGCTCCTACGACCTCATCTTGGTCGACGAGTTCCAGGACTCCAGCCAAGCAAGAGCACGCTTAGTTCGCGGCCTAATTAATAAAGCTGGCCGTCACCTCGTCGTCGTGGGTGATGACTGGCAATCAATCAATCGCTTTGCCGGAGCGGACCTCTCCGTTATGACGAACTTCGCGGACTGGTTCGGCCAGGGCCCGCAACTGGTACTGTCAACGACCTTCCGCTGTGCACAGCCCATTTGCGATGTCGCCCGAACCTTCATCACGAAGAATGTGCACCAGATTGACAAGTCGATGACGTCGTCCCGTCCGGGGGCTGCGGCGGCAATCACGATTATTTTCACCGACAACGAACGCTCTTCCATTTCGGCGCTCGTGGAGCGACTTGCTCAGGAGGCGCCCCATGCCGGTCAAGACGAGTCCGTATCCATCGACGTTCTTGGCCGCTATCGATTCCAGCGAGATGTAGTTCCACGCTCGACGCCAGACGGAGTCAATCTGACGTTCCGGACAATTCACGGTGCCAAGGGCTTGGAGGCCGATTACGTGGTCATCCCCGGAATGACGACGGGGACCTACGGCTTTCCGTCAGTCATTGTGGACGATCCGGTTCTCGAACTAGCGATGCCTAATCCCGAGAAGTTCCCGCACGCTGAAGAGCGTCGCCTTCTCTATGTCGCGCTCACACGGGCGCGACACGGGGTGTACTTACTAGCGCCTGCGAATCAGCCATCTGCGTTTGTTGTCGAGCTGATGACCGACCTAAATGTGAGCACTGAAGGCAGCGATGGAAAGCCCGTGAACGTTTGTCCGATGTGCGGTCAAGGGGCGCTCGCCATGAGAGTGGGCCGCTACGGGAAATTCTGGGGCTGCAGTCGCTACCCGGTCTGCAGGTACAAGATGCCCGCAAGATGTCCGGACTGCGAGACGGGCAAACTCGTGAGCCGAGATGGCCCGTACGGACAGTTCATTGGTTGTTCCAATTATCCCGTATGCCGACACACGGAGCAACAGCGTTCCCGTTCCTAACCAAGTCGCTGGCCAAGATAGGAAGTAGGGGCGGTCCCAAGTGCGTCGAATTCCTTCGTCATGATGACCTCGAGATATCCAAATGAGGCAATCTGTGATTGAGTGATGTGGATTCCAAGTTTGGATTGAACCTTCGAGCCGAAGTTTGCCCCAACCACCCACCCTCAGAGATTGCCGTGAAAACCAGCACTCGGCAGGACGTGAATCTGTGGTGTCACGAGATTACTCAAGACACCTAGTTTTATGAGAGACCGGGGGCAGACAAAGGGGCCTTCATTGTGTGAAAACGAGGTTCGTCGTGAAGATCCGTCCTGTCCAACCCAGTCACCTTGGTAGCGAGAACACCTTCACCGGTGACGTGTGGCGCACCCCGCTTCACGAGGGCGATGCTCCGGGGTACCTCTCGGTCAATCTGATCCACTTCTCGCCGGGGGCTCGCACCGCCTGGCACTCCCACGATTTCGGCCAGATCCTTCTCGTCGTGGAGGGGGCTGGTCTCGTCCAGGTTCGCGGCGAATCAGCCCAACGACTTCGCGCCGGTGACGTCGTCTCAGCCGCTCCTCACGAGGAGCATTGGCACGGAGCCGACGAAGAGCACTTCATGGCTCACTACTCCCTTGTCGAATCTCATCCTCACGGACCCGCGGTCACTTGGGGAGAGCACGTCACCGACGAGCAGTACCGCCAGGCACTCGAGGACCTCGAGGACTAGAAGACGACGCTCGAGACGACTTGGGCCATCGAGGGGGGTCAGACGTGCACCCCACTGACGTTGGTGCGAAGTGACACCGTCACTCGCTTCGCGCACCAGGTGAAACGGTTGGCGCATACCGCACCCGAACCACGCGTGAATGCCGGTCGCCCCGACCACCCGATTCCTCCGGAAGCGTCAGGTCGTTTTCTCAGGAAACTCGGTTCACTATGTCGGCGAGTATTCGGCGCAACTCGACCGTGATTCGATCCGCGCGAGTGTGAACTTCTTGGGTCACGTCAAGGGGCATCGTAAAGGTGCGATATTGCGCCTGAAGGGCCAGGTCTTCGTCGATAACCGCCACCTCGAAGTCGACGGCCTCGGCCATTCGTTCGAGGGAGCCACCGAGGTCGTTACGCCATAACGAGGAGTAAATCCGGACCCACTCGTTGTCTTCGGGAACGAGGAAGAAGCCAATGACGTTTCTTCCCCCCGCGTCCAGAAACTCAATGTCGAGTTCCAGGTGGTAGGGAGCGCGATAGCGGTAGGTCAGTCGACGTCGCTGGATCAATGGACGTTCCCCACTCGCCACCCCGGGGTCCTCACGATTTGCGAAGTCGTGCTCGTAGACCGCACTAAATCCGTCTCCCTCTCGCGTGACGTGATAGGCGGGTACCTCGCGTTCGCTCTCGGCCCCGAAAGTACCTCGATGAACGAAGGGAAAGTGGGCGACGTCGAGGAAGTTGTCGGCGAGCAGCCCCGCACTCGCTCGGGCTCTCATCACCGTGAGATCACCGCGCATAAAGGTGGCGTCCCTGGCCACGGCGACTTCGGGTGGGGCCTCCCACGGAGTCTCGAGGGCGACGTAGATCATGTGGTGGCTCTCGTGCACCCCGGCGGGCGCCCTCAGTCGAGCCCGAGGGGGAACGATGGCCCCGTCTCCGAGCGCGGGAATCTCCACGCACTGACCATCTGAATCGAACAACCACCCGTGGTAACCACAGCGCAGGGAGTCTCCTTCGCACCAGCCCGTCGTGAGGGGAGCGAGTCGGTGGGGGCACTGGTTGGCGAAGACTCGTAGGCCCCCCGACGCCCTTCGCCACACCACCCACTCCTCGCCCAGAAGACGGTGGGCCCGGGGAGTTTCGGTGGCCTCGTCGGAGCGACAGAGCGCCATCCACGTGCGCCGTAGCGCGGGTTCACAGTTTCGCAGCGAGTCCATCGCCGAATGCTAGAGCGAGGGCGAAAACTGGTTCATTCACCCCGAAGCAACTGGCTCAGTCGCCGGTAGTCGTCTTCAGAGACCTCACCCCGAGCGAGGCGCTCTTGCAAGATGACAAGAGCGCTCGAGGGGGGTGGGGTGGAACTAGACGGGGGCGGAGACGCCGGGGGGTGCGCGTGACCCCACCCGTCACCTCGCCGAGGTCGCAACAGGGAGATCACCACCGCAATAATGGCAATCCAGAGCGCCACGTTGACGAGACCGAGGAGAATCCAGCCGGGCCCTCCGCCGTGACCGTACCAACCCACCATTATGTGACCTCCTACGTAGGTCCTCCGCTCACTCTAGGCATCAAGGAGTCGAGCGAGCGAGGGGCCCAAGTAAGAATCTTCCGGCGGGGGTTTCTATTGCGAAGCAGTCCCATTAATCTCGCCTCATGACCACTGTCGTCGCCCCGACACGTACCGAGCGCGTACGAGCTGCTTTTAGCCCCAAGGAGTGGCGACGCCTCGGAGTCATGTTCGGTTTCGTCGTGTTACTGCACGTGGTCGGATGGGGCGGACTGATCCTCGCCGCGACCCGCCACTACAACCTGGGCGGGGGCAAGGTCCTCGGAATCGGCACGGGAGTGTTGGCGTACACGCTCGGAATGCGCCACGCCTTCGACGCCGACCACATCGCCGCCATCGACAACACCACCCGAAAGTTCATGTCGGAGGGCAAGCGACCGATGTCGGTCGGGTTTTTCTTCTCCCTCGGTCACTCGACCATCGTGTTCACCCTCACGGTTCTCCTCGGGCTCGGCGCTCGCGCCCTGGGCGGTCAGGTGCGAAACCCCAACTCCTCGCTTCACCACTACGGGGGCCTCGTGGGCACCATCGTGTCGGGCGGCTTCCTCTACATCATCGCCATCTTGAATCTGATCATCCTCGTAGGAATCATCCGACTCTTCATTGAAATGCGTCAGGGTCGATTCAACGACACTGAACTCGAGAAACACTTGAATGCCCGAGGATTCATG
>JAKBAZ010000096.1 GCA_021826255.1 Actinomycetes bacterium | reverse complement strand
ACACCTTCAACGCCTTGGGCGGCCTCGACGAGACCTTGCCGGTCGTGATGAACGACGTCGACTTTTGTTTGCGTGCCCAACGTGACGGCCGCTACGTCGTCATCGTGGCCGACGTCTCGGTGACTCACTCCCCCTCGTCCAGTCGGGGACGGCTCGACCCACTCGAGGATCGAAATCGATTCGTTCGCCGGTGGGGGGTCTTTAAAGAGTTGCGAGATCC
This sequence comes from Actinomycetes bacterium, assembly GCA_021826255.1. GTDB lineage: Bacteria > Actinomycetota > Acidimicrobiia > Acidimicrobiales > RAAP-2 > RAAP-2. Next base: position 4,973 of record JAKBAZ010000096.1, on the reverse strand, counting down.
CTTCTTCCCCCCGACCATGAGACTCGCCGGTCACCACATCGTGTCCAACGGTGACAGACTGAACGCGTGACCCAACGACTCGCCGACGTCGACCTTTCGCTCTCGCTGTCGCGCGAAGAGTCTGAGGAGAGGCTGCAGCGAGCCATCCGCCACCTCGTGCACCTGCGCCTCTTTACCGCGGGGCTCCTCGGACCCGCCCCCCACGCCCCCGGACTCGTCGTCGTCTTCGAAGGATTCGACGCCGCCGGCAAGGGCGGGGCCATCCGTCGTTTGGCGGGCGGACTCGATCCTCGCCACGTGCGTGTGGTGCCGGTCGGACCTCCGACCCCCGAAGAGTTATCTCACCACTTCTTGTGGCGTTTCCAGGCCACGTTGCCCGGGCACGGCGCGATGACCGTCTACGACCGCTCGTGGTACGGACGACTCCTGGTCGAGAGAGTGGAAGCACTCATCGACCTCGATACAGTTCATCGATCGGCCAAAGAGATCGTGAATTTCGAACAGGCCTTGGTCGACGACGGTGCCACGATCGTCAAGTTCTTCCTCCACATCTCGGCGGACGAACAGCTGCGCCGTTTCAACGATCGAGCGAAGAATCCCCTGAAGCAGTGGAAGCTGACCGAGGACGACTGGCGTAACCGCTCGTTACGTCCGGCGTACGAAGAGGCCATCGACGACATGCTGCGCTTGACTCACTCATCGCACGCGCCCTGGAACTTAGTGAGTGCGGAAAACAAGAGATTCGCCCGAGTCGCCATCCTCGAAACCCTCATCGAACGATGGGAGTCCGATCTCTCTCGTCGAGGATTCCACGTGCCCCCGTCTCGAGGAGACGACTACCTCGCCTGACGCCGCTCGCCTATGGCTGGTAGCGCGTCGGTGCTTCTCTACACTGTGTCAAGGCCCGAGTGGAGGTAGCCGTGTCGAAGAAGAGCGACTCCAAGTCGAAGAAGCACAAGAAGTCGAAGAAGCGTCGCGACGTCGCCCCCCTCGTCCGTATTGGTGTCGTCGACACGATGTTCGCCCGCTACGACATGGGACAGGCGGCCCGGGACGAACTGGCCGCCTGTCCCGGATACGGGGACACGTTCACGGTGATTGCTCGCACCGTCCCCGGTTTCAAGGACCTCGCCGTGGCCGCGAAGAACCTCATTGAGCGCGACGGGTGCTCCATCGTCGTCGCCCTCGGCATGCCCGGGCGAGCCCCCATCGATAAGCAGTGCGCCCACGAGGCCGCCCAGGGATTGATGGTGGCCCAACTCTTAACCTCGACACCGATTCTCGAGGTGTTCGTCCACGAGGATGAGTCGGACGATCCCAAAATCCTCGCGAGCGTCTTCGAGAACCGATCGCGCAAACACGCGCGCAACGCCTACTGGATGCTGTTCGAACCCGAGCAGTTGCGCCGTCGGGCGGGCCAGGGTGTGCGTCAGGGATTCGACGACGCCGGCCCCTTGACCTTGCGCTAGACCGATGGTCGACGCGGTCATTGTCGCCGCCGGACGAACTCCGGTGGGCCGAGCGTTCAAGGGATCACTCACCGCCTGGCGCCCCGACGATCTGGTGGCTCACGTCATTTCGACTCTCGTCGAACGAACCGGTATCGACCCCTCGCTCATCGATGACGTCATCGTGGGGTGTGCTAATCCCGCGGGCGAGGGTGGATTCAATCTCGCCCGGGTCGCGTCGCTGCTCGCGGGCCTCGACGCTCCGGGCGTAACGATCAATCGCTACTGCGCCTCCTCACTCCAATCGATCCGCATGGCGGCTCACGCCATCTGGTCGGGCGAGGCCGACGTCGTCGTCGCCGCCGGAGTCGAGACCGTGTCTCGATACGGTGCCGGAATGGCTGACCTCGAGAGCGCTCACAACCCTCGATTCGCCGACGCGATGACCCGCAGTGCCGAACGCTCCGGCGAAAACACCCCGCTGTGGAGTCCGGGGCCGGGTCTCGCCGACGTCTACATCGCCATGGGTCAAACCGCCGAGAACGTGGCCCAGAGTCGGGGAATCTCTCGACGCGCCCAGGACGAGTTCGCCCTACGCAGCCAAGAGCTGGCCGTCACTCACCAGGACAACGGGTTCTTTGCCCGAGAGATTCTCCCGCTGCCCGACACCCCCGACACCGACGACGGCCCCCGGCGCGACACCTCCGCGGAGCGTCTGGCCGCTCTTCGCCCCGTCTTTCGTCCCGACGGGACCGTCACCGCGGGAAACGCCTGCCCCCTCAATGACGGAGCGGCGGCCGTACTCGTCATGAGCGGTGAGCGGGCTAGACAACTCGGTCTCGTGCCGCGCGCGCGCATCGTCTCCTCGGCTCTCTCCGCGCTCAATCCCGAGATAATGGGTCTCGGGCCGGTGGAAGCCTCTCGTCGAGCTCTCACGAGAGCGCACCTCACTGCGAGCGACATCGACGCGCTGGAAATTAACGAGGCCTTCGCCGCCCAAGTTCTTCCGTGCGTCGAGGACATCGGAGTTCCTCTCGAGCGAGTCAACGTTCGAGGCGGCGCCATCGCCCTCGGACACCCGTTCGGCATGACCGGGGCGCGCATCATGACCACCCTGCTCAACTCCCTCGACGAATCAGGGGGTCGTTACGGACTCGAAACGATGTGCGTGGGCGGGGGCCAGGGAATGGCGATGGTCGTAGAGCGCCTCGCCTAGGCGCTCGCCGTCCAGCGCGCGGAGGCGTTGCGCTCCAGAGCGTCACCCTCCTCGAGAGTCACCTCGCGGGACTCGTCCTCAAGTAGCACGGCGATACCGTCACGCACCGGAAACGCGCGGTGGCGGCGAGGGTTGTAGAGGAGGTCCTCGGAGGCCACGTAGAGCAGAGGCTGATGATCAACCGGGTCCACCAACCGGGCGAGGAGTACGTCGTCCAACACGGCTAGGACTTCGAGGTAATCCACGCCACGACGGTGTCGGTGTGTCGTTGGCACTCCTCTTGCGAGCGGGCCTCGACGTTCAAGCGAAGGAGGGGCTCGGTGTTGGAGGGGCGAAGATTGAACCACCAGCCATCGAAGAAGGCACTCAGCCCGTCCATCTCGTCGACCTCGGCGCCCTCGGATCTGACGTGCTCGCTGATGGCCCGAACAGTCGCGGTCGGGCTTTCGACTCGGGTGTTGATCTCGCCTGAGGCCGCGAAACGCTCAAAGGGGGCCACCATCTCCGAAAGCGGACCACCGAAAGCACTCAGCATTTCGAGCACCAACATCGCGGTAATGATGCCCGAGTCCGCCCGGTAGTTATCCCGAAAGTAGTAGTGACCGGAGTGCTCGCCACCGAACACCGCGTCGGTTTCGGCCATCACCTGCTTGATAAAGGAGTGGCCGACTCGCGTCCTCACGCCCCGTCCACCGCGCTCGGCAATGATCTCGGGCACCGCGCGCGAGCAGATCACGTTGTAGAGAATTGTCGCCCCAGGATTCTTCTCGAGCATGGAGGCCGCCACCAGGGCGGTCGTGGTCGAACCGGAGATGGGTCGGCCCGTCTCGTCAATCAAGAAGACGCGGTCGGCGTCACCGTCGAAGGCCAGTCCGATATCGGCCCCGGTCTCGACAAGGCGTTGCTGGAGATCAACGAGATTCTCCGGATTGAGCGGGTCGGCCGGGTGGTTGGGGAAGGTCCCGTCCAACTCCGGGTACATCAGGTCGACCTCGAAGGGCAGCCCGTCGAAGACGCGAGGGGCCACAAATCCGCCCATCCCGTTCGCGGCGTCGGCCACGATGCGCAGTGGGCGTAGGCGAGACACGTCGATGAAGGAGTGAACGTGATGAACCCAAGCGTCCACAACGTCGTCGTGAAGCAACGCGGCCAGTTCACCCTGAGCCGGGCTCGCGAGGTAGCGCTGCGTGGCCGCCTCGATGTCGGCGAGACCACTCTCGGTGCCAATGGGACGAGCCTCCGAGAGGCACATCTTGATGCCGTTGTAGGCCGCGGGGTTGTGAGACGCCGTGAACATCGCCCCCGGGGCGCCGAGGTGACCCGTCGCGAAGTACAGCAAGTCGGTGGAGGCTAAGCCGATATCGACAACGTCGACACCGCGCACTCGCACGCCCTCGCTGAAGGCCTTCACGAGAGACACACCCGAGGGACGCATGTCGCGGGCTACCACGACTCGAGGCACCCCCACGAAGTCGGCGAAGGCCGACCCGACGGCCCGACACACGTCCTCGTTCAATTGATCAGGGTAGGTACCCCGGACGTCGTAAGCCTTAAAGATCGCCCGAGTATCCATGAGCGCTCATGATAGCCCCCGCCCTTCGTCGCCGACGTAACGACACGACGACATTCACCGCTCCGACCAGGATAAGAACGCCACTCAGGAAGGAGCCGTCGCGCACCGCGCTGTCCGCTCCGTAAGTGAGTGTCACCCGGTGAGACGTGGGCACTACCACCATCAAATTGGGACTCACGCGAAAGGGCCCGAGCGCGCCCGACACGTGCCAGCGCGGATAGTAGGAGACCTTGACGAGGACCGGTTTGTCGAGGGCGCTGACTCTAAACGACACCGTCTGAGTTCCGACGGCGACTCCGCTCACCGTAGTGGGCGTAAAGAGCGCCTGGGGTGGGTTGAGCACCGGGACGGAGGGTTGGTGGCTCCACGACGAGGGCCCGCTCGCCGCGAGCATGGTGCTCCAGCGACTCGGGTTGAGCCACCACGCGACGTTGGCGTTCTGCCACGCCACTCGACTGTTCAGTGACGAGACGACCACTGGATTTCGAGTCAGTCCCACGACGAGGGGCGACGACTTGACGAGGTAGACGTGCCACGTGACTCCCGGCGAGGGCCAGTGCCGAGTCGTGACGAGGGGAACGAGGGACGGGTCCCGCTCGGCCTGAGCGACCACGGCGGGAGAGAACGCGATGAAGTATCGCACGCCCAGCATCTGGAGGTGCTGGACACCCTCGGTGACGTTGAGGGGGCCGTAGGGCAGACCGACCTGGGCCTCGCTCGGCGACGCCGAGAGTTC
>JAKBAZ010000095.1 GCA_021826255.1 Actinomycetes bacterium | reverse complement strand
AAATATCCTCGCCGTTTCTAGGGTGGAATGCTTTCTATTCCGTAGGCACGCCACTCAAGTTCTCTCCCGACGAGAGTGCATCCAACGCGGTGACGGCCTCGTCCAGTTCACCTTCCACCGACGGGTCATAGGGGCGGCTCTCACCCTCGAGGGCTCGCTGGGCTCTCATGAGGTGAGCGAGGGCCGTGTCGCGAATCTCGTAGATCTGATTACGCATGGCCGTACCGGCGTTCACGATCTGGGAGGCGGCCTTGGCGACACCGTCCATCTTGTTGATGAGGGCCACAGTGTCGGTGAGGGCCTGGCGGATCTCGGGCGCGCTTACTTCGCTCAAGGATCCACTTCCGGCGAGAGCCTGAACTTTGACCAAGCTGTACGTCAACTCCAACAGACTGACGTCGTCCACCTCGGGGTCGAAGGCGAGGACAATCTCGTGAGGGTTCAAGATGAGAAGGCGATGTCCGTTGGGCATATCCGCGTGGTGCTTACAGAGTCCGAGAAAACTATCGGCTCGGCGATTCTCCGTCGCCCCCTTCACCTCATCTCGCCACTGAGCAATGGAGAGCGCGGAGTTCTTCGCCTCGATGACGAGACGCGCGCGCACTTGAGCGCCGTGCTTCAAGTCGGCCACGGCGTCACCCTTCTTAGAGCGTGGCACCGCCCCGGTGACGGCCCCCGTCGCCTCACAGTCGTCCCCGCCTCTCGCGGCGATCTGTTGAACAAGCCTGACCACTTCGGCCTCGTAGTCGAGTCCGCCGATGACCCCCTTCTCGGTAGCCACCTCGACCGCTCGTTCGGAACGAAGTTGGAGCTGGAGGTCCTCCACCCGCGAACGCACCTCCTCCACCCCCGTCTTCAACAGTCGCAAGGGGGATCGGGGATTCTCCGGATCGAGTAACTCGCCCATCTCGGACTTTACGGTGCGCTGCGACTTCTCGACGAGATCCTCGATGGAACTCTTCACCGCGTCGAGAGACTTCTCGATGGCCGCCCGAACGGGAGAGTCCTCGCCCGCCGTGAGGTCGCGCAAGTTCTGCGTCAGTTCGTCGAGGCTCCCCTTCACCCCCTGAACCACCGGCCCGGACTCGTCGGCAATATCGCCAAGGAGACGACGGACGTTGTCGTGGAGCTGGTCGGTCATCTGCTTCATCCGACCTTGCGCGGCGTCCACGGCCGCCGCCACCTTCTCAGTTCCCGCCACGGCCGAACCGACCGAGGCCGCCTCGGCGCCCAGAGTCAGGAGCCGAGCCACGACGTCCTCGAGGTCCGCGCCCGAGTTTTTGGCGCTGCGCAGGAGAGCGACGACGGCGGGCTGTGTCACCCGAATGTCGCGGATCACGATGTCGTGGTCGCCGACGTCAATGGGCATGAGACCTCCTCGTCCCTCAGGGTAGTGAACCTCGGTGACACCCGACGATGAATTGGTGCACAGACGTTGCCGAAGTGTCACCAGAATCACCACCCGTTGTCGAGAGACCGGGTGAGACTGACGCCATGCCTCGAGACGTCGCTGACGCGTTCGACCTCCTACCCGAGATCACCCCCGACTTTCGACGGCCACTTTCTCGCTGGCGAGAACGCGAAGACCGTCGGTGGAGCGACCTCACCGACACCTCGTGGCGTCTACTCCAGGGTCGTCGGTGAGTCCTCGACGGCGCGCGCACCACTCTCGGTTGCTGGCTCGACGCTTGCACGACACCACCCACTCACCCTCTTCTCGGTGGCGACCCGCCCCCGCTCGACGTCGATGATCCATTGATGCCGACGAGTTCATCCATCAACAGAACCAATTGGAATTACGTCGCCATCATCAATACTGTCGATGAGTATCACCGACAACCCGAGGAGGTCCCGTGTCCGACGCCCAGTGCCCCGTGAACCACACCGCTCTACCCTCGGTGGGGCGTCGCTCCCACCGAGACTGGTGGCCGGATCAGATCAACCTTGGCGTCCTGGCGGGTGAACCCTCCAATGCCAATCCCCTAGGTGACGACTTCGACTACGCCAGTGCCTTCGCCGACGTTGACCTTGATCAACTCGAAGCCGACGTCGTCGCGGTGATGACCACCTCTCAGGAGTTCTGGCCCGCCGACTACGGCCACTACGGTCCGTTCTTCATTCGTATGGCCTGGCACAGTGCGGGCACCTATCGCATCTCGGACGGCCGTGGTGGGGCCGGGGCCGGGGCACAACGCTTCGCTCCGCTCAATAGTTGGCCCGACAACGCCAACCTCGACAAGGCACGCCGTCTGTTGTGGCCGGTGAAGCAAAAGTGGGGTCGCGCCGTCTCGTGGGCCGACCTCATGGTGTTCGCCGGCACGGTCGCCCTCAAACACATGGGCCTACCCCTCTTCGGATTTGCGGGGGGCAGAGAGGACATCTGGGCCCCCGAGGAAGACACGTACTGGGGTCCAGAGAGCACCTGGCTTGGCGATGAGCGTTACCGGGGCGACCGAGAGTTAGACAACCCCCTCGCCGCCGTCCAGATGGGACTGATCTACGTCAACCCCGAAGGACCGAACGGTAACCCTGACCCCCTTCTCGCGGCGCGAGACATCCGCGAGACCTTCGCCCGCATGGCCATGGACGACGAAGAGACGGTCGCCCTCATCGCGGGGGGACACACCTTCGGTAAGACTCACGGCAACGCCCCGGCCGAGTCGGTTGGCCCCGAGCCCGAAGGGGCTCCCCTCGAGCAGATGGGGCTCGGCTGGAAGAGCTCAAAGGGATCCGGAGTGGGACCGGACGCCATCACCAGTGGACTCGAGGGTGCCTGGACTCCCACTCCCACAACCTCTTCCTACTTCGACGTGCTCTTCGGGTACGAGTGGGAGCAGACTCACTCCCCCGCAGGGGCGGTGCAGTGGATTCCGAAGGACGGAGCGGCGAAGGACGCGGTGCCCGACGCCTTCGACCCGTCGACTCGGCACGCGCCGGTGATGCTGACAACGGACTTGGCGCTTCGCGTTGATCCGGCCTACGAAGTCATCTCGCGCCGATTCCACGAGGATCCCGCCGCCTACGCCGACGCCTTCGCGCGAGCCTGGTTCAAGTTGACCCACCGAGACATGGGACCGAAGTCGCGTTACGTCGGAGCGTGGACGCCGAGCGAGGACCTCGTGTGGCAAGACCCGATCCCCGCTCTCGAAGGCCCGACCCTCACCGTCGAGGACCAGGAAACGCTCAAGCACAGCGTTCTCGCGAGCGGACTCGAACCCACCGATTTGGTGTTCGTGGCTTGGGCGTCGGCGTCGACGTACCGGGGAACGGACAAGCGCGGAGGGGCGAACGGAGCCCGAATTCGCCTGGCCCCCCAGCGTCACTGGCCAGCTAATGAGCCGGCGCTTCTCGATCGAGTCCTTCCGGTGCTCGAGGGTATCGTGGCGGACTTCAACGCCGCGGGTTCCGCCCGAGTGTCGCTCGCCGATCTCGTTGTTCTGGCGGGTAACGCCGGTATCGAAGAGGCCGCGCGGCGTGGCGGTCACCGCGTGAGCGTGAGCTTCTCCCCCGGTCGCGGTGACGCCAGTGCCGAGATGACCGACGCCGACTCGTTCGCCGTCCTCGAGCCACTCGCCGACGGGTTTCGTAACTACGCCAGAGCGGATCTCGCCGCTCACGCCGACAAGCTGCTCGTCGAGAAGGCGACTCTCCTTGGCCTCTCCGCGCCGGAGATGACCGCCCTGGTGGGCGGACTACGCGTTCTCGGAGTTGTTCCCTCCGGCTCCACGGACGGAGTCTTCACCGAACGACCCGGGGCGCTGAGCACCGACTTCTTCCAGAACATCACCTCCATGTCCCTCGAGTGGCGAGAGATCGGTGATGGCCGCTACGAAGCTCTCGAGAGGGGGTCGGGTCGTCAGGTCTGGACGGGAACTCGTGTTGATCTCCTCTTCGGCTCGAACTCTCAGTTGCGCGCCCTCTCCGAGGTCTACGCCAGCCGAGACGGCGAAGAGTTGTTCGTCGACACGTTCATTCGCGCCTGGACCACGGTGATGAACGCCGATCGCTTCGACCTTTAGATTTAGCCACGAGGGTTCCCCACGATGGGTCGTCCCGTGCGCACGTAGCGCTGTGCCGATTCATCGTGGGGACAACTCAGTCGCTGTTCACGTCCCGACCGAGTGACTCCATCTCTCGGAGTCGAGCTGACGTCGGTCGCACCTACGACGCCGAGTGACGGAGCTCCACCACGATGCGGTTCGTCCGGTGGGCCGGGGTGAGTACTTTGACTGTGCGAGGGTGATCGAGTGTGCCCACGCGGTGACTCTTCTAGCCCGGGCCCATTAAACAAAAAACTTCTCACGTCTTCACCGCCACCACGTGTTCCTAGAGTCGGTGGGGACTGGTCGAGAGTAGACCCTAGGGAGAATGAGAACGATGACGAGGATTGATCAGAAGACAGCAATCGTGACGGGCGCGGGAAACGGAATCGGACGAGCGATTGCCCTGGCCTTCGCGGGCGCCGGCGCGAACGTCGTGGTGTCCGATGTCCTCGTCGACGACGGGGAACGGACCGTCAACGAGATCACCGACGCGGGAGGGAGCGCACTCTTTGTCGCCGCGGACGTGTCCGACGCTCTGCAGGCGGAGAACTTGGTCTCGACCACCGTCCACCACTTCGGAAGGCTCGACATTCTCGCGAACAATGCCGGGATCGGCGGATCTCGACTTCGACTTCACGAAGTCGAACCCGACGACTTCGACCGAGTCATCAGCGTCAACCTGCGCGGAACCTACCTCTGCACCAAGTTCGCCCTTCCCCACTTTCTCGCACAGAGCGACGGGCGAATCCTCAACACTGCGTCGACCTACGGATTGATTGGCGCTCCGAACGCCCCGGCGTACTGCGCGTCAAAGGGAGGAATCATCAACCTGACGAGGCAGCTCGCGGTGGATTACGGACACGACGGCATACGGGTCAACGCCATCTGTCCGGGCTATATCGACACCCACCTGGGTCGCAGAGGGCCCCAATTGAGCGCCGAAGAGTTCGCTACCGCCACGGCCATCCGTGAGAAGGCGGCGGGCATGCAACCACTGGGTCGCCAGGGTCAGCCCGCCGAAGTGGCCGAGGTCGCGTTGTTCCTGGTCTCGGATGCCTCATCGTTCATGACGGGCTCCATCGTCACCGTCGACGGGGGCTGTGTCACGACCTTCAATTACGGCGAGGCGAGCAACTGAGCGGCGCCTGCCCAACGACACACCGCGCCCTTGCGA
>JAKBAZ010000094.1 GCA_021826255.1 Actinomycetes bacterium | reverse complement strand
CGAGAAGAGGTTCAAAAACCCGAGCACTCCGCTGGAGCCAGCCTTCGACTGCAGCGCCTGAATCTGCGCCCAACTCACCCCGGGAATCGGAACGTTCGCCCCGAGTTGGTAGAGACCCACGACGAGGAGGGTGAAGAGGACCTTATTGCGCAGGTCGGGGACCCGCAGAATATTGGCGAGGCGGCGCAGCACCGGGGCCTACCGGTTCTGGTGCTGGTTACCGGCCGCCGGGGGACGCACGGCGAAGGGCTTGTCGAGAACCGTCACCGAACCACCGGCCGCCTCGATAGCCTCGCGGGCACTCTGCGAGAACCCGTGAGCTGACACTGACACCGCGCCACTCAACTCACCGCGACCGAGCACCTTCACCAGGTCGCCCCGTCGGGCGAGTCCGTGCTCGACGAGCACCTCGAGAGTGACCTCGCTCAGACCCAGACGCGCAATGGCGTCCAAGTTCACCGGCGTGTACTCGACTCGGAAGGGGTTAGTAAAGCCCTTCAACTTGGGGATGCGCTGCAACAGGGGCAGCTGACCACCCTCGAAGCCCGCAGGAATCTGGCGGCGCGCCTTCTGTCCCTTCGTGCCTCGTCCGGCCGTCTTACCACCCTTACCGGCGATACCGCGACCGACAATCTTGCGACGGTGGGTCGAACCCTCGGGTGACGTTAGGTCGTGGAGTTTCATTCACTCACCTCTTCCACTGAAATCAGGTGGGGTACTCGCGCGATCATCCCGTGAATTTCGGGACGGTCGGGCAAAACGTTCGATTGGCCGATTCCGCGTAGGCCGAGCGCGCGCAGAGTACCGCGGTGCTTTGGCTTCGTGGCGATCGAGGATCGGATTTGGGTGACTTTCAGGGCCATCTCAGACCTCCGTCTTAAATAGGTCGGCCTCGCGTTGACGTTCGCGGTACGCCCGCAAGGTGCCCGAGGGGATGACTTCGTCGGCCGGGCGATCGCGCAGACGCGCGATGTCCTCAGGACGACGAAGCTGCTTCAGCGCGTCGATGGTGGCGTGAGCCACGTTGATCCCGTTGGAGGACCCGAGGGACTTCGCAATGATGTCCTTCACTCCGGCCATCTCCAAGATGGCGCGGGCCGCGCCCCCGGCGATCACACCAGTTCCCGGCGCCGCGGGCTTCATCAAGACTCGGCCCGCACCGGCCTCGCCGATGACCGGATAGACGATGGTGGACCCGGCCAGCGGCACCTCGAAGAGGTTCTTGCGAGCCTCCTCGATGCCCTTCTGTACGGCCAGTCCGGCCTCCTTGGCCTTCCCGTAGCCCAGCCCCACTCGACCGTTTCCGTCACCGATCACCATGAGAGCGGTGAAGGAGAACCGACGTCCACCCTTTACCACCTTGGACACGCGATTCACCTTGATGGTGCGCTCTTCAAACTGCTCGAGATCACTCATTAGAACTCCAATCCGCCCGCGCGCAGCGCGTCGGCGAAGGCCGCCACGCGACCGTGGTAGTCGTAGCCACCACGGTCGAAGACGACCGCGGTGATGTGGGCGTCGGTCGCTCGTTGAGCGAGAACCTCGGCCACCTTCTTCGCCCCTTCGACGTTGCCGCCGCTCACCGCCAGCGCCTTCTCAGTGGAGGAGGCGGCGACCAGGGTGCGTCCGTTGAGGTCATCAATTATTTGGGCCGAGATGTGCTTGGCCGTGCGGCTCACCGCCACACGCGGGCGCTCGGGCGTACCCGAAATCTTGCGCCGGATACGTGCGTGACGGCGCTGACGCAGTTCACGAGTAGTACGAGGCATTACTTCGCCGCCTTTCCGGCCTTGCGCAGTACGCGCTCACCGAGGTAGCGCACGCCCTTACCCTTGTAGGGCTCGGGCTTGCGAATCTTGCGAATGTTGGCCGCCACCTGACCGACGACCTCCTTGTCCGGTCCCTTCACCACGATGCGGGTGGGAGACGGGACGTCGAAAGTCACGCCGTCGGGAGCGTTGAACTTCACCGGGTGGGAGAATCCGAGAGCCAGGTCAATGGCGCTCGGCCCCGACGCGGCCGCGCGGTACCCGACGCCGATGATCTCCAACTCCTTGGTCCAGCCCGTAGTGACACCCGTCACCATGTTCGCCACGAGGGTGCGGGTTAATCCGTGGAGGCTCTTCAGTTCCGTCGTCTCAGCGGCTCGCTCGACCGTCAACACGTCACCCTCTTGGTGAAGCGTGATGCCCTCAGGCAGGCGCCGGGTCATGGACGCGTTCGGTCCGGTCACCGTCACCTCGAGACCCGACACGCTGACCGACACTCCGGCCGGAACGGTAATGGGGTTACGTCCGATGCGCGACATCAGCAGACCTCCGTTGTACGACGCGAGTTACCACACATAGCAGAGCACCTCGCCACCGAGCTTCGCCTTTCGGGCCTCGCGGTCGGTCATGAGACCGTGACTGGTGGAGACCACCGCCACGCCCACGCCGCCGAGTACCTTCGGCATCTCGCTCGACTTCTTATAGATACGTAGCCCCGGCTTGGACACGCGCTTGATACCAGCGATGGTCTTCTTGCGGTCCTCCGAGTACTTGAGGGTGATCTCCAGGGTGTCCCCCGGCTTGCCCTCCGTCTTAGTGACGCGGTAGCCCGAGATGAAGCCCTCCTTCTCCAGCACGTGGGCCAGGGAGACCTTCAACTTCGAGCTCGGCATCGCGACACTGTCGAACATGGCCGCGTTCGCGTTGCGAATCCGCGTCAGCATGTCGGCGATGGGGTCGGTCATCGTCATCGCGTACCTCCTACCAGCTCGCCTTGGTGACGCCCGGAACCTCACCCGCGTGCACCATCTGACGAAGGCAGATGCGGCAGAGGCCGAACTTGCGGTACACGGCGCGGGGCCGGCCGCAACGCTCGCAGCGGGTGTAGGCGCGCGTGGAGAACTTCGGCGTCGCCTGCTGCTTAATTCGAAGAGACTTCTTCGCCATGCTTATCGATTCTCCTGCTTGAAGGGGAAGCCGAAAGCCCGCAGGAACGCGCGTCCCTGTTCGTCGGTCTCGGCCGTCGTCACGATCGTGATGTCGAACCCGCGGGGGGTGTCGACCTTGTCGTAGTCAATTTCGGGGAAGATCAACTGATCGTTCACTCCGAAGGTGTAGTTCCCGTGTCCGTCGAACGACTTCGCAGAGAGACCACGGAAGTCGCGAATTCGAGGGATGGAGAGCGAGAGCAGTCGGTCGAAGAACTCCCAGGCGCGGTCTCCCCTAAGGGTCACCTTCGCGCCGATGGGTTGGCCCTCGCGCAACTTGAAGCTCGAGATGGACTTGCGCGCGCGCGTCACGATCGGCTTTTGACCGGTGATCAGCTCGAGGTCGCGTTGAGCTCCCTCAAGGAGAGACGCCTGCTGGGTCGCTCGACCCACGCCGGCGTTCACCACGATCTTCTCGAGACGAGGCACCTGCATGATGTTGTCGAGTCCGAGCTCGTCTTTCAGCGCGGTACGAATCTCCGTGTCGAAGCGCACCTTCAACCGCGGACGGGTAGTCGTGGTCACAGCGTCCCTCCACACTTACGACAGACGCGCACTTTCGCACCCTCTGCCACCTTAAAACCGACTCGCGCGGGGCCCTTGTGGCCACCACACCAGATCGCGACGTTCGACACGTGCATCGGCATGACCTTGTCGATAATGCCGGCCTGGAGAAGCTCACCCTGCTGCTTCGTGTGGCGCTTCGCGATGTTGAGTCCCTCGAGAATCACCTTGTTCTCGCGGGGCATGGCCTCTTCGACCCTCGCGCGCTCGCCGCGAAACTTTCCGGCGATCACGAGCACGTCGTCACCCTTGTGGATCTTCATCACAGCACCTCCGGCGCCAGCGAAATAATGCGCATGAACTTCTTGTCACGCAGCTCACGGCCAACGGGCCCAAAGATTCGGGTGCCGCGGGGCTGGAGCTGGTCGTTGATGATCACGGCCGCGTTGTCGTCAAACTTGATGTAGGAGCCGTCGGGGCGACGCTTCTCCTTGGCGGTGCGCACGACGACGCAGCGGACCACGTCACCCTTCTTCACCGTGGCACCCGGAATGGCGTCCTTCACCGTACCGATGAAGACGTCACCAATCGAGGCGTAGCGACGACGGGATCCACCGAGCACGCGAATGCACAGCACTTCGCGGGCACCGGAGTTGTCGGCCACCTTCAGTCGAGACTCTTGCTGGATCATCGGGCACGCTCCACGACCTCGGTCAAGCGCCAACGCTTGAGCTTGGACAACGGCCGGGTCTCCTGGACCCGCACACGGTCTCCGACCTTGGCCTCGTTGCCGGCGTCGTGTACGTAGAGCTTCTTCGTCCGCTGCACGGTCTTGCCGTAGCGGGCGTGGCTCACGCGTTCGTTGACCGCCACCACTAGGGTCTGGTTCATCTTGTCCGAGACGACGATTCCCTCGCGCACCTTGCGGGGGTTCGGACGCTCGACGTCGTTGTTCGCGTCACTCATGACTACTCACCTTCTCCTAGGGACTCGGCGGCGGCAATCTCGCGCTCGCGCACGAGAGTCGACAGCCGAGCAATCTCCCGGCGAACCAGTCCGAGCCGTGAACTGTTCTCCAGCTGACCGGTGGCCAGCTGAAAACGCAAATTGAAGAGTTCCCGACGCGACTCGCCGAGACGCTCGAGCAACTCGTGGTCGGGTAGCTCTCGCAACTCCGCCACTTTTTCCGCGTGCTTCGCCATTAGATCGTTACCTCCGACGTGCCGTGAGTCCCGGGACGCACGACGAACTTCGCCTTGATGGGGAGCTTCTGAATGGCGCGCTCCATCGCCGCGCGAGCGAGGTCCTCGCTCACACCACCGAGTTCGAACATGACTCGACCCGGCTTCACCACGGCTACCCAGTACTCCGGGTTTCCTTTTCCCGACCCCATGCGGGTCTCGGCGGGCTTCGCCGTGACCGGCTTGTCCGGGAAGACACGAATCCAGACTTTTCCACCACGGCGCACGTGGCGGGTCATCGCGATACGGGCCGCCTCAATCTGACGGGCGGTAATCCAACCGGCCTCGAGGGCCTGAATTCCGAAGTCACCGAAGGCGATGTCCACGCCGCCCTTGGCGACACCCGTCATCCGTCCGCGCTGCTGCTTACGGTGCTTGACCTTGCGGGGCATCAACATAGTTACTCCACGTCCTTTCGGAAGTGCGGCGTGTCCGTGTGGTCACTCACCGTGCGGCGCTCGATGTCCTCTTCTACCGCCAACACGCGCTCGACATCGTCAGCGACGACCAGCAACTCACGGTCCTCCACCTCGACGGCGACGGCACC
>JAKBAZ010000093.1 GCA_021826255.1 Actinomycetes bacterium | reverse complement strand
CTCGACGTCAGTGACGACGACGTGGAACGGGCTCTCAGAGTCATTCGCTCCAGTCGGCTCTAGTTCCTCGTTGCGTCACCCCTTCTCCCCCGAAAAGACACCTGACGACCGGTAGGCTGAGGGGGCTATGGCCGAGCACCTTCACCTCTCCACCTTTCTTCGACGGCCCATCGTTGACCAGGACGGAGACCGGCTCGGGCGAGTGCAGGACCTGGTAGCGCGCCTCGGTGACGACTCCCACCCACCCATTGTCGGCGCGGTGGTGAGAATCGAGGGTCGCGACGTCTTCGTGCCGGTGCGAAAGCTCGGCGGGTGGTCCTCGGGTCGCATGACGTTTCAAGGTAAGCGGGTCGACCTTCGTCGCTTCGAGCGCCGTCCGGGAGAGATTCTGCTCGCCCAAGATCTCTTGTCGAGGAACTTGATCAATCTGGTGCGGGGCCGACTCATGGTGGCCCACGAGATTGAGATCGCCGAGATTGATGGTCGTTGGGAGGTCGTCGGCGTCGGTCCGGGGCGACGATCGATCTTCGGACGCACCTCTCGATCGGGCGGAGTGGTGGACTTCGGTTCGATTCTGCCCTTCGTCTCGCACGTACCGAGTGCGCGCCTGCGCATTCCCTACCGGAAGTTGGCGAAACTCCACCCCGCTCAAATCGCCGACCTCGTCGAGCACGCCAGCCACGAAGAGGGCGAGGAGATTATCGAAGCGGTGGGACTCGACCGAGAACTCGAGGCCGACGTCTTCGAGGAGCTCGACACCGAACACCAACTCGAGTTCCTGGAGTCTCGTTCGGACTCCGAGGCGGCGCGACTGCTGTCTCGCATGGAACCGGACAACGCCGCGGACCTCATCACCGAGATCGACCAGGAGCGCCGCCTCACCGTTCTCGAAAATCTGCCGAGTGAGCAACAGTCCAAGGTTCGTCGTCTCCTTCGCTACAACGCCGATTCGGCCGGGGGCCTGATGAATACCGACTTCGTCACCGCACCGCGCGAGGCCAGCGTCGGTGAGGTGCTCGAGGCGGTGCGCTCGTCGAGCGTGCCGGCCGAGTCGCTGTACGCCGTCTTTCTCTTGGGCGAAGCGGACGAACCCGTGGCGACCGTGGCCCTCGGGGCCCTCGTGAAGTCTCGCGAATCCGAGCGAGCCCTCGATCTCGCTCGGACTCCGCTCAGTCACGTCCACCCTCAGTGGGACGTCCATCGCGTGGCGAGCACGATGAGCGACTTCAACCTTCTCATCGTCCCTGTTCTCGACGACGAGCACGCTCACCTCATCGGCGTTATCACCGTGGACGACCTCCTCGAGGAGTTGTTGCCCCAGGGCTGGCGCCGCGAGTTCGGTATGACCACGGTGGAGGAGTAACGGTGTTCCCGTGGCGCGTTCTAAGGAGGGTGCACTGAAACCCCCGAGTAGCCCCCAGACCTTCACCGCCGTACCCCGCCGCCGGGCTCGCTCTTCCTGAGCGTCTCGTTCGGGGCGGGTCGACCCCGACGAGACACAGAAAGGAGAGCGAGTGAGCCCCGAGCAGATCAAGGGCGCCTTCGGCACCATTCCGGGCCACGACACCGGCACTCGCCGGGGTCTACGAGCGCGTCTGCTCACGTTGCTCGCCATCATCGGACCGGGTTTGATCGTGATGGTGGGCGACAACGACGCCGGGGGAGTGTCGACCTACGCCCAGGCGGGGCAGAACTACGGCTACACCCTGTTGTGGACTCTTCCTCTATTGATCCCGGTGCTCGTCGTCGTGCAAGAGATGGTGGTTCGACTCGGGGCCGTCACCGGTGTCGGACACGGACGCCTGATTCGCGAGCGATTCGGTCGCTACTGGGGCAATCTCTCCATCTTCTCCATCCTCTTTTTGAACTTCCTCATCATCATCACCGAGTTCATCGGAATCTCCCTGTCGATGGAGTACTTCGGCGTATCCTCCCTCGTCTCCGTGCCGGTCGCCATCGCCCTCCTCTTCGCTATCTCGGCGACCGGATCTTTTAGGCGTTGGGAGCGGTTCATGATGTTGTTCGTTGCCGTCAACTTCCTCGTCGTTCCCCTGTTGGTCGTGAGTCACCCCCACGGGGCGTCGATTGTGCACCACCTCGTCGTACCGGGCATTCGGGGTGGCACCAATTCGAGCGCCGTTCTCTTGATCATCTCCATCATTGGCACGACGGTCGCCCCGTGGCAGTTGTTCTTTCAAGAGTCCAACATCGTCGACAAGAAGATCACGCCGCGCTGGATTAACTACGAACGAGTCGACACCATCATCGGTTCGTTCATCGTGGTCATCGGGGCCACCGTCCTCGTCATCGCCGCCGCGGCTCTCGCCCCCCGTGGCACGACCAATTCGTTCACCTCGACGCTGGCCCTCGCTCACCAACTCCAACGAGTGTTGGGACACGGCGCGGGGGCCTACTTCGCTCTCATCTTGTTGAACGCCTCCATTATTGGCGCGGCGGCGGTTACCCTGGCGAGTTCCTACGCCATCTCCGATCTCTCCAGTACTCACCAGGGTCTTAACGCGCGATTCACCGAGGCCCGCGGCTTCTACCTGGGCTTCCTCGGTCTCTTGATCGTGGCTGGTTCGGTGGCGGTGATTCCCCACGCACCACTCGGACTCATTACCCTGGCGGTCCAGGCCATCAGCGGGTTGATGTTGCCCTTCACCACCATCATCGTTCTGCTTCTGTGCAACGACCGGGCCATCATGGGTCCATGGGTGAACCCGCGCTGGCTGAACGCCCTCGCGACCGTGATCGTGACGATTCTCGTCGTCTTATCTATCGGTCTGATGACCTCTACGCTCTTCACCTCACTCAACGTGGTGACGCTTCTCCAGTGGCTCTTCGCGTTCGCCGCGGTGGGTCTCGCCGTGGGGGTCCCCGTGGGGTGGCGATATTGGCCCACTCGGGGCACCTTTGGGGGAGATCGCCGGGACTGGCGCACACCTCGCCTCACCCTGCTCGAACCACTCCCGCCCTCACGTTTTCGCTGGTGGCTCATGCGGGTCCAGAGCGGCTACCTCGCCGTGGCCGGAGCTCTTCTCGTGGTGCGCATCGTTCAACTAGCCACCGCCTAACCTCTTGTCCCGTGAGCGCGAAGCGACAAACGATTGTGTGCGTGCACGCGCACCCCGATGACGAGGCCCTCTTCACCGCGGGGGCCTCGTCCTACTACGCCTCGCTGGGCCACCGTATGGTCCTCGTGACCTGCACCTACGGACAGCTGGGTATTGACGGAGCGGGACGAGCGGGCAACGTCGAGGGTCACGACGATCTGGAGACTCGCGCCAACCGGGCGGCAGAACTCCAGCGAGCGGGAGATCTCTGTGGCTACGACCGTCAGGTCTCACTCGGGTATCGCGACTCAGGCATGGCGGGCTGGTCGAGTCACTCTCACCCGGACGCCTTCGTCAACGTCGACGTGGAGGCGGCCGCTCGCCAAGTCGCCGCACTCATCGACGCCGAAGGAGCTGAGGTCGTCATTACCTACGACTCGCGCGGTTTCTACGGTCACCCCGACCACGTGAGTGCCCACCGAGTGACCCGCCGAGCGGTCGAACTCTCGACCAGTGCACGGCGCCTCTTCTACCCCGTCATCCCGCGTTCGGTTCTCTCCGACTTCATCCAACGGGCGTCAGAGGCGGGCTTGTCGATGCCCGCGTGGGTCACCGACGCCTCCCTCGACACCGAGGACGATCAGGTGGCGGTCCGGCTCGACGTCAGAGATCGGGCGGCTCTCAAGCAACGCGCCATCGCCCTGCACGCCACCCAGAGTGACAACGCGGACTTGGTGACGATGTCCCCGGATCTTTTCGAACTCCTCTTTGGCACGGAGTACTACGAGCTGGGCTGGAGTCGTGAACTCGAAAACCCCCTAGACGACCTACTCGGAGGACTCTCGTGAGCCTGACCTTTCTCGCCGTGCACGCGCACCCCGACGACGAGGCCTCCTCGAGCGGGGGAGTACTCGCCGCTCTGGCGCGCGAGGGTGTGCGTACGGTGGTGGTGACCTGCACCAACGGTGAGTGCGGTGACGACCCTCGAGGGGTGAAGCCCCTCGACGACTCGCACGACGGAGAGTCGGTCGCGCAGATTCGCGCCCGTGAGTTGGACCAGGCCGTGGAGATTCTCGGCGTCTCTCGACTCGAGCGGCTGGGGTATCGCGATTCGGGAATGATGGGCTGGCCCCACAACGATGATCCGCGCTGCTTTTGGCGCTGCGACGTCGACGACGCGGCCCGACGCTTAGCGGCGATCGTCCTCGAAGAACGTCCCCAGGTCGTCATGACCTACAACGAGTACGGCTTCTACGGCCACCCCGACCACATCATGGCCAATACCGTCACTCGAGCCATGCTCGAGCTCATCGACTACGAGCCGACCCTCGTCTATAACGCGATTCCCTCGTCGGTCATGGCGATGTTCCAAGAACGCTGGGCGGCCGAGGACGCGCGCCGTCGTGAGGAGGCGCTCGCGCGGGGCGAAGAGCCCGAGCCGATGAGCGAGGACGAGGACCGCGATCTGTCCACCCCCGACGAACTGGTCGATATCGCGGTCGACGTCTCGGCGGTCTCGCACCTCAAGCGGGCCGCTCTCCTCGCTCACGCCTCCCAACTGGGGGACTCCTTCTTTGGATCCATGAGCGAGGACGAGTTTCGGGCCGCGATGGGTCGTGAGTGGTTCGTTCGCGCGACGAATCCCCTCGGTCTCGACCGAGTGAGCGACGACCTCTTTGCGGGGTACCGCTAGAACTTTGGGCCACTCGGGCTTCTGAGAGGACTCGAGTGCCGAGTGTTCATCACGTGACGGCGAGGGGCCGACTCTCGTCATGTCAGCCTCGCCGAAGAACAGTTCTGGGTGGGTCGCACGGCAATCTCGTCTCCGCGGAGAGCCTGGTTGGATCTCAGAGGTGATGTGACCGGGCTCCTCCTTCGCTCAACTCGCCCCGTGACTTTTGTGAAGATGTCGGGAGTATTACTTGACCGCGGAGTGACACCTCGCTAGTGTGAAACCGGTTACAAAAGAAACCGGTTACAAAAGTAACCGGTTTCAGGGGGGATGACCAGGGGAAATGGCCGAACAGGCGCCGACGATTTACGACGTAGCGCAGCGCGCGGGGGTCTCAGTGGCCACCGTGTCGCGGGCGCTGAATGACGTCGAGTCGTTGCGCGCGGTCACTCGCGACAAGGTGATGCGGGCCATGGCCGAGTTGGACTTCGTTCCGAACAACGTGGCGCGCGGGCTCTCACGGGGTAAGAACTGGGTGATCGGGCTGGCCTTCATGCACTCGCCCGTGCGCGCGAATGAGGCCGAGGTCGAAGCCGACTCCCTGCTCTACACCGACATCATTATTCG
>JAKBAZ010000092.1 GCA_021826255.1 Actinomycetes bacterium | reverse complement strand
ATAAGAAGACCTCCCCCGACGATGAGTCGAAGCGCCGACAAGGGGACGTGCACGAGAGCCGGTCCGAACGCCGCCACCAGGGCGGTCAGGGCGACGAGCGCAAGGGCGACGCCTTGAAGAGCTGATCGCCAGCCCCGCGTGTGACCCACCGCCACCACGATGGTGAGCGCTTCGACCATTTCGACGGCGCTCGCGAGAAAGACCGCTCCAACGAGGACCAGAACCCCCGACGAGACGGTCGTGGCCAACATCGGCATAGCCCGAACCTTTCCTAAAACGTCCAGTTTAGTCGAAACTCAATATTACTTAAACATCCATAACGAAACACTGCGTGGGGTCCAACACCACCCGCACGTTGGTTCCCCGCTCGAAACGCTTGGTCGAGTAGATCTTCGTTAACACTCGACCCTCCCCAATCTCGACCACGTGCTCGTAACCACGGCCGGTGTAGGCGTGGTCGAGAACGGAACCCGCCAATCCGTCGCCGTGGGACTCGGCGTGCAGACTCACTCCGGCGGCTCGCACGAAGACGTGGGGTGAGGTACCCAACGGGGAGTCCTCGATACGGGTCGCCTCGACCATCGCCCCCTGGGCGAAGGGGAGTTTGACGGAGATCATCTCTCCACCCTCGTGCGAGGCGAGCTCAACGGGAAATTCACCGGCCACGCCAGTGAATCGGGCCACGAAGGCGTTGGCGGGTTGGCGGTAGATCTTTTCGGGCGAGGCCCACTGGACCAACTCCCCCTTGTTCAGCACGCCGATACGGTCGGCGAGCGCGAACGCTTCGGCCTGGTCGTGGGTGATGTACACCGCCGTCGCGCCACTCTCACGGGTGAGAGTGGCGATCTCGATGCGAAGGAGGTCACGACGGTCGGCGTCAAGGTTGGAAAGTGGTTCGTCGAAGAGCACTAGACCGACGTGAGACGACAGGGCGCGGGCGAGGGCGACCCGCTGCTGTTCACCACCGGAGAGTTCGTTGGGGTAGTTGTCAGCGAGGTGGGCAATTCCCACTCTCTCGAGTAGGTCGTTCACCCGAGCCTCACGCGATCCGCGCTCGATGTCGGAGTTGGCGAGAGGAAATGCGATGTTCTTTCTCACCGTCATGTGGGGCCAGAGGGCGTAGTCCTGGAAGACCATGGACAGATTGCGCTTCTCGGGTCCGACGAAGGTCTTCGGACCGGCCACCTCGCGGCCGCTCAGCGAAATCGTCCCCGCGCTGGGGCGTTCAATGCCCGCCAGACAGCGCAGCAACGTCGTCTTACCCGATCCCGATGGCCCCAGCAGAACGGTGAAGGACCCGGGCTTAATGGAGAGGGTCACGTCGTTGAGGGCGACCTTGTCCTTGAACTGCTTGCGCAGTCCGATGATGTCGATGCTCTCCGCATTCACGGACGTGCTCATGTGTTGGCTCCCGCCTCTCCAATTCGTCGCCACCCGCGCGGAGTGACCAGTCGATACACCAATAGAACGACACCGATGACGCCCAACATCTCGGCCAGCGTGATCACCGTGGCCGCCGAGCCAACACTGGCGAAGACGGTTCCGAGATACTGCTCAATCGTGACCGAGGCCGGTTGTTGACCGGGGACGAAGAGAATCTGCGCCACCGCCAACTCCGAAATGGTCTTAGTGAAGGTCAAAACCCACGCCCAGACGATCGCTCGAGAGAGCAGGGGCATCGTCGTCGTACGCCAGGCGCGAATCTTTCCGGCCCCGTGGACTCGTGCCGCGTCGTTCAGATTCGACTGAATCTGCGAGACCGGACCGAGCAGAAGTCGAGACTGTCCGGGTAGCGCCGACGCGGTGAGGCCGAGGACAATCAGCGGAGTTGTTTCGTAGAGATCGACGATGTGGTGGGTGATGAAACGCTGGTCGTAGAAGAAGATGTACCCAATACCGAGCACGATGCCGGGAATGGCGACCGATCCCATCAAGAAGACGTCGGTGATGCGCTGACTCCAACTTCCGCTCGACTTCGCGATGCGCCGGGCCAAGATCAGCCCCACCACAACAGTGAGGGTAGCGACCCAGAGACCGAGTCGGTTGGAGGTCACGAGTGGTGCTCCGAGTGAGGTGTAAGACGGCAACGAGGAGAAGACGTCCTTGTAGGACTGGAAAGTCCAGTGAATCCCGGTGGGTGTGACAAAACTCGCCGTGTTGGTGAAGGAACTCGACAACGCTCCAAGGACGGGCATTCCCACCACAATGAGGACGAACACGGCGAGACCCGCCGTCACCGCAATTCTCGTCGGCGTGGGGAACTGGTGACGACGCACCGCTCGAGTACGGCCACTTAAGACCGCGTAGGAGCGTCCCCTCATCATGCGGGCTTGGAGAAAGACTGGAGGAACAGTCGAGAGGATCAGGACCCCGGCGATTACGGCCGCCACGGGGAAGTTGGCGGGGAAATTGGAGATGGCGTTGAACAACGTCAGGGTGGCGATCGGGAAGTGGGAGGCCGACCCCAGGGTGTAGGCCGTACCGAAGTCACTCATGGACTCGGCGAAGGCGATCACGAACGCGCTGAGAAGTGCCGGGGCGATAATCGGTAGAACGGTTCGAAGGGTCCGCACTCTCGACGCACCGTGGACCCGGGCCGCGTCCTCAAACTCCGAACCGAGACCTCTCAGACCCGCTGAGACCACGATGTAGGAGAAGGGGAGAGAGGCCGTCGTGAGAACGAAGACGATACCGCTCGCCCCGAAGAACATGTGGTACACCCACAGCGAGTGGATGCCAACGGCCGAGAGGAGCTCTCCAGGGGACACTACGTCGATCCACCCCAGAGTGGTCATCCACGTGGGAAGGAGGAGAAGGAGCCACATTGCCCCGCTGAACAAGCGTCGTCCCCACACGTTGGTGCGCAGCACGAGCCAAGCCACCGCCGTAGCGGCCGAGGTCGCGAAGACCCCGACGAGGAAGGACACCCAGAGTGAGTCCAGGATGCCCTGCCCGGTGTAGCCCGAGAAGGCGGCCGAGATATTGGACAACGTGAACCACTGGGGACCCGAGTTCATGAGTCGGGGGCTCACCGCCGTCACGACGAAGAACAACACGGGGAGCACGATGAGAAGCAGCAGTACCACCCACACGAGGAGCCCCGACCACGCCACTCGGCGCACGCGATAGGTCACACTCGACGTCAGACTCACTTGGTCGTCTCCCTCGGCTCATCACACGCGAATGCGTGTGGTCGCGGTGCCGAAGCACCGCGACCACACGCTGTCACGGGGACTGTAGTACTTCTAGTTGATGATGTTGTTCGTGAACCAGGTGTTGATCTGGTTCTCCAGCGGGCCCCACACGTAGGGGTTGATGGGGAATCCACGAGTGATGTTGTAGCTCGGCAGGTACTTCTCGGGGCTGACACCACTGACCACCGGCCAGAAGAGGCCGTCACCGTGGGGGTCACCGTGCTGCATCGCAACCTGTCCGGCCTTCGAGGTCACGAAAGCAATGAACTTGTCCGCGTCCTTTTGCAGGGCGGGGGAGAGCTTGTTGCTCACCGCGATGTTCGAGGTCAGAGCCACCGAGTAGTCGAGGTACTTGACGGCACCGGTCGGCCACAGCGACTTGGGCGTCGCGGTGATGTCGCCGTAGCACGCCGAGGACTGAATGATGGCCATCTTGATGGTCGCCGGGTTGGACTCGAGCGCACCGAGGGTCGGCCCGTTCGTCGGGTGAACGACCAGACCGTTCTTCTTCAACTGCATGAAGTACGCCTCGCCCTTCTTCACCGCCGCGGCGACCTGAGCCTTGGTCGGGTGCATCGACGCCGTGATGCCTGACAGGTGCGCGAACACACCAGCGATCATCGGGTAGGTCGGTCCCGACTGTGACGGGTCGTTCATGCCGAGCGAACCCTTCGGCACCGAGGTCAGCTGAGCCCACGTTGTGGGCAACTTGACGCCCTTCGTGGCGACCTTGTCGTAGCAAAGGCCACCCATGACCGTGAGGCCGGTGGGCGCGTAGCTGTGGTTCGCCGGGATGTTGGCCTTACCGAAGGCGTTGTACTGCGCGGTCGACATGTAGGCGTTCTTCTGGAGGTAGCCCAGGGTGTCGAGCGCGGCGAACTCGGTCGCGCCGTCGGCCCAGAAGATGCCCCACTTCGGGTTACCGGCCTGCTCCTCCGCCTGAATCTTGGTGAACAAGGGACCGGTGGAGTTGTCGTCTACGACGATCTTGAATCCGGGGTTGGTCGCGTTGAAGACCTTGGCGACGTAGTCACCGTAGCCCTGCGCGTTGTAGAGCAACAAGGTCGGCACCGAGGACGCGTGCGCCGTCGCGGCGCCGAGCCCGGCGAGGGACAGGGACGATACTGCGACCGACGCCACGAGGGCTCCGGTGAGTCGACGGCTCTTAAGGAGTCGCGACGCCATGATGGAGGTGTTCTTCATAAGCCCCATGTAAGTACGGTGGCGAGTGAACGGGCGCCGTCGGGAGTTAACCCCGTGAAACAATTTGGCGAGACGTAAATGAATTCTTACGAGCGAAGGGAGATGCACACCACCTCACCGGGAGGCAGAGTCACGCGAGTCCTCCTCGCGATGCCGGGAATCAGTACGCCGACGAAGTGACGGCGAACCTCGAGGAGTCGCCCGTCCTCAGTCGAACCCTCCAGTGAGAGCCAGGCACCGACGCGACGCTCACGTGGCCACAGGGTGAGTTCAACCGAGGTCGACGAGGTCGCGGCCGGCGTCACCCACGCACACCCCTCACCCTCCTCGAGTCGAACGGTCGGAGTCGACCCTTCCCGACCCGCGAGATACGTCCGCAGTCCTTCGGCGAGACGCGCTCCCTCGAGCGCACACACGTCAGCGCGTTGGGCGGGATGGACAACGTTGCCGACGGCAAAGACCCCCGACCTCGACGTCTCGCCCTCGCTGTCCACGAGGGGACCCCGGGTGGTGTCGGAGAGTCGTAGACCCCCGAGGCGCGCGACCTCAACGTCGGGAATCCAGTCACCACTCACCACGACCGTATCGACCACCTGCGACCACGTCATTCCCCGCTGCTCGCCTTCCACTCGTAAGTGCTCGCCGTCTCGCCACACTCCGAGAATGCGGGAACTCTCGCGAAGTCGACCCCGCCCCCAGCCCAGGGCGAGCCGTGGCACCACCGGGAGAAGATCTCCTCGCTCTCGCTCGCTGACGAGGGTGAGTTCTCGCGCACCGGCGCCTCGTAGGGTGCGTAGCGCCGAGAGACCTACTGGATCAGCCCCCACCACGAGCGCCCTTGGAGCAGGGGTGAAGAGACCCCGATCCACCATTCGTTGAAGTTGGCCCGTCGTCATCACTCGACCATCTCGATCACCGGCAATCCAACGGGCGCTTCGCGGACGCTCCCTCACTCCCGTGGCGAGAACCACGGCTCGGGCGGCGACGCCGACG
>JAKBAZ010000091.1 GCA_021826255.1 Actinomycetes bacterium | reverse complement strand
GCTCGACGCGACTACGGGGCAGAACGCCCTGAGCCAGGCGCGCGAGTTCTTGGCCGCGGCCCAAGTGAGTGGCATCATCTTGACCAAACTCGACGGCACGGCGCGTGGTGGCATCGTCGTCGCCATTGAACGCGATCTCGGCATTCCGGTGAAGTTCGTGGGGGTGGGTGAGCGGGCGATGGACCTCGTGCCCTTCGACCCCGACGCCTTCGTCGACTCGCTGCTTGGGACCTCGGGGTAGCCTGAGCGAATGTTTGATTCACTGAGCGCCCGCCTGGAGAAGGTGGGGGCGTCACTTCGCTCGAAGGGTCGACTCTCCGACGCCGATCTCGACGAGGCGCTCGCGGACGTTCGCACCGCCCTCCTCGAGGCCGACGTCGAACTCTCGGTGGTGCGAGCTTTCGTCGCGGCGGTTCGCGAGCGCGTCGCCGGGGAGAACGTTCTGGCGAGCCTCACTCCGGGTCAGCACGTCATCAAGGCCGTCCACGAGCAGTTGATCGAAGTTCTCGGGGGCTCGTCGCTCAAGGTCACCTACGCGCCCCAGCCACCCACGGTGGTGTTGTTGGCCGGACTCCAGGGCGCGGGTAAGACGACGACGGCCGCCAAGTTGGCCCAGTGGTTCAAGTCCCAGGGTCGTCAACCGCTCCTCGTTGGAGCCGACCTACAGCGCCCGGCCGCGGTGGAACAGCTTCGCGTGCTCGGAAGCCAGATTGGCGTCGAGGTGTTCTCCGAACCCCTCGATCCCGTTGCTGTGGCTCGCGAAGGAGTCGATCGCGCTCGGCGCCTGGGTCGCGACGTCGTCATCATCGACACCGCGGGACGTCTGGCCATCGACGAGGCGCTCATGGCCGAGGTGCGTAGCGTCTCTCAGGCGACGTCTCCGCACTACACCTTCCTCGTGATCGACGCCGTCACCGGCCAAGACGCGGTCCACACCGCGAAGGCCTTCCACGACTCGCTCTCCCTGTCGGGGATTATCGTGACCAAGCTCGACTACGACGCGCGCGGGGGAGCGGTGCTCTCGGCGAGGGGTGTCGTGGGCCGCCCGGTGGTCTTCGCCTCGAGTGGTGAGAAGATCTCCGACTTCGATCTCTTCCACCCCGACCGCATGGCCGGGCGCATCCTCGGGATGGGCGACGTCCTGAGTCTGATTGAACAGGCTGAGCGAACTCTCGACCCGGCGACGACTCTCGACGCGGCTCAGCGCATGATGACCGGGGCGTTCACGTTGGACGACTTCCTCGACCAGTTGAACCAGGTCAAGAAGATGGGCTCCTTGGGCGGCATCATGCGCCTCTTGCCGGGAGTGAACAAGGAGATGCGCCAGGCCGCGTCGTCGATTGACGACTCCCAGATCACCCGGGTCGAGGCGATCATTCACTCGATGACGAGGGAGGAACGGGCGAATCCGGTCATCATCGACGGCTCGCGTCGCTCCCGCATCGCGCGAGGATCGGGCTCGAGCGTGAGTGCGGTGAATCAGTTGCTCAAGCAGTTCGACCAGATGAAGAAGATGATGAAGCAGATGGGACGCGGTTCGATGCCCCAACTGCCCGGAGGTTTGAACAAAGTCGCCCAGCGCATGGCGGCCGCCCAGGCGTCGCGGGGGGCCGAACTGCCCGAAGGATTCGAAGCCCTGGCCCAGGGTATGGCCAGTGGGCCTCGTCCCCCGGCGGGAGGGCCGCGGGGCAAGAAGAAGAAGGGTGGACGGGTCACCCCACCCAAGGGGCGCTAGACTAGAGCGCTCGGGTGCCGCATCGACGACTCGGACGCCGGTAACCAGATTCTGGAAGGAATGACACGACGTGGCCGTAAAACTTCGTTTGGAGAGAATGGGCAAGAAGAAGCAGCCCAGTTATCGCGTGGTGGCGATTGAGGCGAGCCGTCCGCGGACCTCGGCCGTGCTCGAAGTGCTCGGGACCTACCAGCCCCGGGGTATCTCCCAGGCTCAGCCCGACACGGTGATCTCGATTGACAACGACCGGGCCGTGGCCTGGTTGAAGAACGGCGCGCAGCCCACCGAGCGCGTGGCGAAGCTGTTGAAGACGTGCGGGGCGCTGGACGCCTTCGCCGCGTCGAAGGCCCAATGAGCGCCTTCGACTACGTCGAGGGAGACGTGAACACCCTCGACGAGTCCCCCGTTGCGGAGTCACGGGATCTCGCCCCGACGGCGCAGGCGGCCCTGACGTACCTGGCCCGAGCCCTGGCCGACTCGCCGGATGCGGTGAGCGTGGACGTGAGCGAACGCGGTGGCAAGGTGGTCTTGTCGCTCTCGGTGGACAAGGACGACATGGGTCGACTCATCGGACGACGGGGCCGCACCGCACAGGCGCTACGGAGCCTCGTCGCCGCCGCGGGTGCCCGCGACGGGGTGACGACCTCGGTCGACATCCTCGACTAGGTCGTGGACACCCCGAGCGACGAGCTCGAGGTGGGCGTCATCTTGAAGGCCCACGGGCTCAAAGGGGACGTGATCGTCGACCTTTGGAGTGACCGTCGAGAGCGTCTAGCGCCGGGCAGCGTCCTTCGGAGTGACCGCGGAGAGATTCGCGTTGTCTCGGCCCACCCGCACCAGCAGCGTTACCTCGTGCGCTTCGAGAACGTCGTCACTCGCGAAGACGCCGACACCTGGCGGGGCGTTGTCCTACGAGCCCCTCGACTCGATGTTGACGACGACGTCATCTGGATCGACCAGCTCTACGGATGTCTCGTCGTGGATCAAGGGGGTGTGGAGCGAGGTCGCGTCGTCGACGTGGAGGCCAATCCCGCGAGCGATCTGCTCGTGCTCGATACCGGGTGGTTAGTGCCACTGCGGTTCGTGACGAGCCTCGTCGCCCACGAACGTGTCGAGGTGGAAGCACCCGAGGGGCTCTTCGAGTG
Organism: Actinomycetes bacterium; assembly: GCA_021826255.1. Classification (GTDB taxonomy): domain Bacteria; phylum Actinomycetota; class Acidimicrobiia; order Acidimicrobiales; family RAAP-2; genus RAAP-2. The sequence goes on along the minus strand of JAKBAZ010000091.1, from coordinate 2,573 downwards.
AGCCTGCGCGTTGACGTCCTCACCCTCTTTCCCGAGGTGGTTCGGGGCTACGCTCCGGTATCGGTTCTCGGTCGAGCCCGCGAGCGCGGACTCTGGGACCTCTACGTTCACGACGTGCGCGACCAGGCGAGCGACCCGCACCGCAGCGTGGACGATACCCCTTACGGTGGGGGTGCCGGGATGGTTCTCAGTCCCGAGCCTCTCGCTCGAGCCCTGGAGGCCCTCGGGCCACGTCGGGGCCCGGTAGTGGCTCTCAGCCCGTCGGGTCGCCCCTTTACCCAGTCCCGGGCGCGCGAGCTCGCCCGTGAGGAGGAGATCACCCTGGTGTGCGGGCGTTACGAGGGGTTTGATCGACGATTCCTCGACGAGTTCGTCGACGAGGAGATCTCCGTCGGCGACTTCGTCCTCGCCGGGGGAGAGCTAGCGGCTCTGTGCGTGGTGGAGGCCGTCGTGCGACTTCTCCCCGGAGCCCTCGGTAACGCCGAGTCGACCGAGGAGGAGTCTTTCTCCGCCGGGTTGCTGGAGTACCCCCACTACACCAAGCCCGCCCTGTGGCGTGGTCGCCCCGTGCCCGACGTCCTCGTGTCGGGCGATCACGGTCGTATCGCTCGCTGGCGTCGGGCCCAGTCGCTGTGGACGACGTTGTCGCGCCGACCCGACCTTCTTCGGCGAGAGGAACTCTCGAGCGAGGATGAGAGGCTGGTGGGGGAGTTCTCGCCGGTGGTGGACTCCCCGAGCGTGGACCGACTAGACTGAGTCTTCCCCAAGGGAACGACGAAGGACGCGAGTATGAACCCCACCGATCTCATCGACCGTGACTCCCTGCGCCAGGACGTACCGGAGTTCCGCGCGGGCGACACGCTGAAGGTCCACGTCCGAGTCGTTGAAGGTAACCGCGAGCGCGTTCAGGTGTTCGAGGGGGCCGTCATTCGTCGCCAGGGTGCGGGGGTCTCCGAGACTTTCACCGTGCGCAAGATTTCCTTCGGCATCGGCGTGGAGCGAACCTTCCCCCTTCACGCGCCCACCATCGCCAAGATGGAAGTGGTCTCGCGCGGTGACGTGCGTCGCGCGAAGTTGTACTACCTGCGCGACCTGCGAGGCAAGGCCGCGAAGATCAAGGAGTTGCGCGTCACCGAGCGCGCGTAGTCGCCCGTGGGCGAAGAAGAGCTCGACGACTACGAGGCCACTCTCGAACTGGCCCTCGTCCAGGAGTACAAGGCGGTCGTAGCCACCTTCGACTACGCGATCGAGACGGACCGTCGTTTCTACCTCGCCAATACCGTCGAGGTCGAGGTGAAGAGTCAGGGCTCGCCCACGCTCATCGAGCTCGTTCTCCACGACGCCTGGGTGTGGGACATGTACCGGGCCCAGCGTTTCGTGCCGCTCGTCCGTGTGCTGACGTTCCGGGACGTGAACATCGAACGACTCCCGAAAGAAGACTTGGCGCCGTGAACGTCTTTCGGCGTCGTCGAGTGCACCTCGCCGCGCCGCAGGAGTGGGGTCGTGAACCCGGTGTGTTCGACCTCTTCGAGGTCCTCGACGCCCCGGGTCCCCTCGCCCTAAGCGCGCGAGTCGATAGCACTCATCCGTGCGGGCTCTGGCTCACGGAGTCGCCGGACTACCCCTTGAGCATCCTCGCGCGAGATCTCGTGACGGCGAGCCGAGTGGTGCAACTGAGCGACCTCGCCTACGAGGGCGAGCCCGACGATCGGGAGTGTCTCGAGGAGTTGGTGAACGGGCGCCCTGCGCCGCAGCGTCACGCGCTCGCGGGCCTTGTGTTGAGCGGAGGGGCTCCGCGGCCCGTGCGGGTGTGGACGCCACTCGACGATTCCGTGCGCCACCGCAACGACAGCGTTCCCCTCCTCGTCTCCTAAGAGAGTCCGGCTGGCCCGGGGTTCTGCGGGAAATCACTCCGTCGGCGTGTTCGCCGGGAGAACTCGCTACTGCGGTTGAACCGAGATGTGATCCGGACGAATGCGCACGGTGACCCGCACTTCGCCCTCGCGCCGGTACGGGTAAGAATCGACCCCGAGGTACTTCTTCGCCAGGCGGTCGATGACCTCGTCTGCCCCCTCGGTGGTGAACGCCACGACCGTCCCGCGCACCGCCACGCAGTCGTACGGGTTGTCAGGATCGGTGAGTGACACGGCCACTCGGGGATCACTCGCGAGGTTGCGCGCCTTACGTCGGCCGAGGGCGGTGTTGACGACGATGTCGTCGCCCTCGAGTTCGACCCAGACCGGGGTGACGTGGGGGTTACCCGACTCGTCGAGACTCGCGACGTGGGCCAGAGCGTTCTTCTCGAAGATGGCGCGCGCTGCGTCGGTGAATGTGGCGGTCATGATTCCTCCCGGCTGAGGTGGCTGAGGCTCCCCCCGGCGGGGGAACTAAGTTTCACAGTAATGAATATCGGAGCACACGTTCGCGGCGGGGGCACCCTGACGCCCTCTCTTCGCGCCGGTGAGGACATTGGCGCTACCAGCATCCAGATCTTCACTCAGAGTCCGCGGACCTGGAAACCGTCCCTCTACGCGCCCGAGGTGCTCGACGCCTACTACACCGCGCAGGTGGCT
>JAKBAZ010000090.1 GCA_021826255.1 Actinomycetes bacterium | reverse complement strand
TCGTGGTCTCCCGGAGTGAGGTGAGCCAACTCTTCACAGACCTGGACGTAGCTCTCGTAGGGGGTGACCATGAAGCAGGTGTGGGTGAAGGACGCCACCTGTTGAGTCACCGCTTCGATCAGTTCTGGTACGGCGTGCCCGATGGAGGTGACGGCAATGCCCGAGCCCAAGTCGAGCAGACGATTCCCGTCAATATCTTCGAGAATCGCTCCCTCGGCGCGCTCGATGTAGGCGGTAAAGCCGTTGGTCACTCCCGCAGACACCACCCGCTGGCGTCGCGCCTGCATCTCTCGCGACTTCGGACCAGGCAGTTCGGTGACCACCCGGCGTTCGGTACCCACGACGGACTCGATTGACGTGACCATGACCTCTGCACTCCCTCTACGGACTTGGTATCGGTAGTCGCCAGCGTAGTGCTCGGGGCCCCACGGTTCGAGGGCGACCTCGTAAGGTCGCCCTCGCCAGTGGCGGAAGCGGTGGGATTTGAACCCACGGTGCCCGTAGACACAGCAGTTTTCGAGACTGCCCGATTCGGCCGCTCTCGCACACTTCCGCCGATGAGTCTACCGCGCCAGAGTCTGTGCCTTCGGGGCCTAACCTGGGCCCGTGAGTGAACGGGACGAGCGATTTATGGCTCGAGCGATCGACTTGGCCCGGCGAGCCCGCCAACACGATGACGTCCCAGTAGGCTGCGTCATCGTTTGGGGGGATGACATCATCGGTGAGGGAGAGAACCGTCGCGAGATAGACAACGACCCGACGGCGCACGCCGAAATCGTGGCCCTTCGGGCGGCGGCGGCCTCTCGTCGGGAGTGGCGACTCAGCGACGCCGAGGTGTTTGTTACCCTCGAGCCCTGCGTCATGTGTGCCGGTGCGCTGCTGAACGCCCGAGTGGCCCGAGTGGTCATCGGAGCTCTCGACGAAAAGGCCGGCGGAGTGGGTTCGCGCTACAACCTTCTCGCCGACCCCCGGCTCCTCCACGAGGCGACACTCACGTACGACGTGTTGTCAGTGGAGTCGGCTCACTTGCTGCGAGAGTTTTTTAGTTCGCGTCGGGGCTGAGGGAGTCACCGGTAACGTTCGGGTTCTCGCGGTGAGCGAGGGGAGCCGGTCGGCCGAACAAGTACCCCTGTCCGAGTAACGTGCTTTGCCCAAGTGAGACTCCGAGGTCTCGGAGTACGTCGGCCTCCTCGGTCCGTTCAATCCCCTCCGCGATAATCGAACACCCGGTGGCTCCGGCGAAGTAGCACAGACCGGCGACCATGGCTTGACGAATGGGATCGTGATCGATTCCTCGAATCAGGGAGATGTCCATTTTCACGTAGTCCGGACGAAGTTGGACGATGTGCTGGAGGCTGGTGTAGCCCGAGCCCGCGTCGTCGACGGCAACCTTCACTCCGGGTATGTCGCGAAGGGCCGATTTCAGAGCGTCATAGTTCTCGATGATGGTGTGCTCGGTGATCTCGATGACGACGGGTCGCCCGGCCTCGAGGACAACTTGGCGTGCGAGTCCTGACTGAATCGTGTCCGGAGAGAAGTTAAGGCTGATCCACGTAGAGGGGGGGAGGTCGGCGGCGTCGCGAAGGGCGGCCCGAGCGCACGCGGCCTCGAGTTCGGGGCCACGCCCGGCGAGGAACGCCTCTTCGAAGCGGTGATCCGGGCGAGTTCCGTCGTGAAAGCGAGTGAGCGCCTCGTAGCCCACGACCTCACCCGAGGCCAAATTGGTGAACGGTTGAAAGACGGGGGTCCACTCTTCTCCGGCGAGGATGTCGTCAATGGTGGATCGAAGCTGGTGAACGGACTGGAATCTCGACGCTTGTTCGCCGAGAACGGATCCGGCGAATGCGCCGACCTCGGCGAACGCGTCGAGGCGAGCGTCGAGCCACGTCGCTGCGTCCGGCTTGTCGGTACCGAGCACGAGTACGCCCACCACCGTGTCGTTCCAGCGCACGGGTAGGTGGATAAAGGCCACCACTCCGCGCTGAAGTATCTCCTCGTTCACCTGAGGATCGAGATCGTCGGGCGTCTGAGCCACGAGTCGCCACCACGGCCCCTCCCCGGCGCGGCGGCGAATCTCCCGCCCATGATTCACCATTTCGGGTGTCGTGAAGATGTCGAGATCCATCTCCGTTCTCGACGTCCCGAGGGGAATGATGGACTCATCCGAATCGAAAAGAAGGAACCACGATTCGGTGATTCCCCGAATCTTGAGTACGGCGTGACACATGGCTCGTGCCGTCAACTCGAGTGTCGACTCCTGGCGGACGTCGCGCATCACGGCCGCGAGAGACGTGTGGTCGAGGCGTCCCATGTCGATGAGATTCTCTAGCTGCTTGACGAGGGTGACTTCGTGGGACAGTCCGAGGTAACCGGTGAGATTCCCCTCGTCGTCGTAGGTTGGCGACAACGTAGCGGAGACCTCGTAAGTCTCCCCGTTCTTCTTTCGATTAACGAAGTTTCCCCGCCACGTGTGCCCCCGAGTCAGGGTGTGCCAGAGATTGAGGTAGAACTCCCGAGTCTGGTAGCCACTCTGGAGCACACGCGGGAACTGTCCGATGAGTTCATCGCGGGAGTAACCGGTGGCGCGAATGACAGCGTCGTTCACGAAGGTGATACGACCTTCGACATTCGTGACGATGACCATCTCGGTCGCCTGGGACATTGCAGTCGCGAGGGTCTGTTGATCTCGACGAAGTTGCCGACGTTCCGCGTCGTGGTGGAAGCGTTCGAGAGCGCGACTCAAGTCCTCGCCGGCGATGAGGAGCGACTCGAGGGGGCTTCCGTCAAAGGCGCCGACATTCGTCGCGTAGATCGTCCACACTCCGTAGATCTCACCATTGACGCGCAGCGGGATGGACAGTGATGAACGAAAGCCGAATTGCTCGACCCGCTTCTTCCAAGGCTCGTAGAGGACGTCGGTCTCCAGATTCTGCCGAATTTGTGGCAGGCCGGTCACAATGGTGCGCCCGGCGGGCCCCATCCCTGAGGGTCGATCCGACCAACTGATGTCGAGACCCTCCACGTAACCGCGGTGTTGTTGACTGGCCGCCACGATGTCAATGGAGTGGTCTTCGTCGTCAACTTTTCGCCCGATCCAGGAGAAGGCGTAGTTTCCGAGTTCGACGGGAACCTCGCAGTATGCACGGAGAAGTTCAGCTTCACTCTCACACTCCGAGATGGCTCGCTGGGCCGCCGCAACCGTACGCCACGCCTGTTGGGTCGCGACGAGACGAGTGGCGTCGCTGAGCGACACGAAGGTCAGGTGCGGGTGATCGGGATCACGATGGGCGGTGGCGGTCATCCACTGGGTCGAGCCGTCGGAGCGTTGAATCGCGATGTCGAGGCTGGGGAGGTTGGCGCCGTACTGGCTCAAGGTCATCCACGACGCGAACGGATCGAGGCTCTCGGGCCGGACGAGAACGTCGACCGACTTTCCCGTCAGGGCCGTTGGTTCCCATCCAAGGAGACGACGAATGGTGGAAGAAACGTTGTCAATCATCAGGTCCTTCGTCAAGCGAACGAGGACGTTGGTGGAAAACATCTCCTGGTGATTTGAGTGAGCGGCGTGTTCTTCACGAGCAGCCTCGTCGTCGAGGGGGTGAAGGACGAGGATACGAGAGTCAACGTGACCTCGTTCGCCGTGTACGACAACCTCGCGACAACGACACATCCGGGTCATCCCCTCGCCTCCGAGAATGACGGTCTCGTAGTCACCACCGGTGGCGAAATCGGGGGCACCGGGAGCCACCTCACGCAGTGGGCGGCCCACGACGTGATTGACGTCACAGTGAAGTGCGATTGCTAGGTGAGGCGAACACCATCTGATTCGACCGTCTCCGTTGGCGATAATCACGAACGGATTCACCGCCTCTACGAGGGCGAGAAATCGTTGCTCGTTGCGAGAGAGTTCTTCGAGGGTAGCGAGATCGTCACTTACGTTGTGAAGGATCATCCGATACCCGGCGAGTGGACTCGCGGGAGAAATCTCTAGAAGGTGAGCGTGTGTGGGGACGTGCAGTCCGTCTCTCGCGAGGAGCGTCACCGGGAATTTGTCGGATTCAACTTTGCTCCACCACGTGGCTTCGAGAGGTGTGGCGACGATTGACTGGTACGAGCGACCCAACAGTGTGGGCGGCGATATACCGAGCAAGTGCTCAACGGAGGGTGAAATCCACGCGACGAGATCGGAGTCGTTCAACACGATAAGTAGATCGCTCGTATGGTTCGCTACCAGACGGAAGATCTCGCGCACATCCACACTGAGTGCGTCGAGGGCATCGGTGACCGGATTCGCCTCGTGGAGGTTCGCAGATGAGATGGAGGAGTCCGAGCTTGACACGGCGCCCCCTCTCCAGTGGCGCTGTGACCAGGTCCGACACCAGGGTCCACAGCGCGACTCTCTGCTCAATCTACCTGGTGACGCCACCTCTCTCAAGAGAAGAATTGAGGTCTGAGCGATGGGGGGTGGTTTACGCTGGAATGGTGACTCACCATCGACCCGATGACCTTGATGTGGCATCGGAGGAGTCGGCGTCGTCGTCTCCATTTGGGGAACTCAGTGGTCAGGCGTTGGGGCCCTGGTGGCGTCGACCACCGTGGAGACTTAGCAGTGTCGACGTCATCTTGCTGGTAACAACGTCCACTCTGCTCGCGGTCTGTGCACTGGGAGTATTCGTGATATCCCGACGGCACCTCGCGGTCAACGGGAGTGAGAAGGCTGTCTACGACGTCACCTTCAGTCTGCCCGCTCTCATGATGATCCGCCGGGGACTTCGCGACCGGACACTCCATGCGGCGTGGTGGTCCATGGCCGGGGGTGTCCTCGGGTATTCGGTCGCGACCCTGCTGTCGGGAGTTCAGAACTCGCTGAACCTGTTCGGACTCGAGCTTCGTCTGAGCGACCTGATCTACTTGGCCTCGTACGGGGCAATCATTACGGCGGTGTATCGCCTGACGCGTAGCCGTCTGGGGCGTATCAGTGCGTCGACACAACTAGATGGAGCCATTACCGGTCTCTCCGTCGGAGCGTTAGTGGTGTATCTCTGGTTCGGCCCCCTCCTGGGTCCGGGAGACCATCTCCGTACGGTGGCCATCAACCTCGTCTACCCCATCGCGGACATCGTTCTCCTTGTTCTTCTCGTGTCGTCACTCGCTCCAAATCACTATCGACCGAACTGGTCCAGCGTGGCGCTGATACTTGGCGTATCGTTCTGGGTGCTCGGTGACATCGTCTACCTCCATCAGGTGGTCGACCGCACTTTCGTTCCGGGAACATGGCTCGACCTCACCTGGCCCACGGGAACACTACTGATGGGGCTCGGCGCGTGTATCGATGATCGTCGGGTTCGTCGAACTCCGACGGACGGCCGGGACATCTACGACGTGTCGGTGGTTCCCGTGGGTGGAGGTCTGCTCTCCATTGTGGTCATTATCATCTACTTCGCGGGACACGACCGCTCGGGTGTCGTACTC
>JAKBAZ010000004.1 GCA_021826255.1 Actinomycetes bacterium | reverse complement strand
CATCGGGGCGATAGACAGTCCGAGTATGAGCACCACCAGAAAGTTGATCGACGCACGCAAAGGTGACTTTATTGTTATCGGATTCAACACTTTCTTGATACGTTGGCCACAGGTTCTCTCGTGCACTTTCACTTGCGAAACCTTCCGGTAGAGTCTGGAACTTCGGAGCGATATCAACAAAACGCAAAGCAACTGCGACCCCGCTGCCTTTCGCCTCGACCAGTGCACGCACGCATATATCTGCGCACGCAAACCAACATTTGACGGGACGAATTGATCGCCATGGTTTCACAAGACCGGGTAATTGTTTGCCCAAACTCTCATCAACAATGTCAAATCCATCACAACTGGACCGCCCGGGCCTGCCCCCTCTCGGCGGGACGTGATCTTCACGAGGTCGTCCTCAGTGTCTCGATTCGCCGGTCAACGGCGTGTCGGACGGGACCTCGGCAGGCCGTGGACGCCACATTCTCCCAAAATCCGGCGGACCAGCTTCTTGTTCACGATGAGACCCTCGTCGATGCGCAACGCGGTAGTGAATTACCGGACTCCGTACGTCGAGCAAGACTTGGCGTGGACCTTGACCATGGTGTCGGTGAGCAGTTGTCGTCGGATGGATGCGCCGGTGGAGAGCAGGTCAATCGGCTCACTAATCGGGGTCTCCTCAACCGATCGAAACGTCCCCTAGCATGGAACTGGTGCGCCCCCTCTTTCTCGCCAGTGTCGGGTGGGTGGCGGTCGCTATCGGTTTCGGGGGGGGACTCGCCCAGTTTCGACGGGTTCGTCAACGAGGTAATGACGGAGTCTCACTCGGCACGTGGATGATGTTCTTCCTGATCGGGGGGTACTGGATTACCTACGGTCTCGTTGCGGCACACTCCCTCGTGATCGTGATGGGATCACTCCTCGTCTGGCCCCTACAAGTGTCCATCGTGCTCGGGCTGCAACCCTGGCGTCGGCTTCGGGTGGTCCTCGGCGCTGTCGGTTTCCTCACTCTGTTCTGTATCGTGCCCGGAGTCATTGGAGGTTGGAGCGCGTCGTTAGTGGGCTGTGGACTTGCGATGGCCCTCATTCGTTTTCCCCAAATCGTGCACCTGATCAGGAGTCCACAGGTGAGTGGAGTGTCCGTCTCGTCGTGGCTACTCGGCGCGTCCAACTCGATTCTGTGGATCACCTATTACGTGGTGTCGCATCGAACGAGCGCTCTCGTCGCGACGGCGCTCGCGCTCGGAGGAAATCTGGCGGTGTCGGGCTTGACTCTCTGGCGTCAGCACAGTGAGTGGCGCCCCGGGTTCGCGCTGAGCGACTAACGCTCAGCCCCGGACGTGTCCGGCCTCATCAAACAAGCCCTCGAGTGTGAAGTGCGCCCGAGTGCGCTCGAAGGTGTCGATCTCTTCGACGTGACGCATCGTCAAACCGATATCGTCCCAGCCGTTCAAGAGGCGCTCTCTGATTGCTGAATCGAGGTGAAAAGCTCGGGTCCACCCGTGGGCCGGCACTTCCAGCACTTCGCGCTCCACGTCCACGACGAGGACGAGGGACGGATCCGCGGTGAGGTAACTCTCGAGTTGGTTCACGTCCTCGAGGTCGAGTTGAACCGTGACCAGTCCCTGTTTCGACGAGTTGTTGCGAAAAATATCGCCGAAGGAGGGTGCGACGACCGCGGCGAATCCGTAGTCCATGAGGGCCCAGACCGCGTGCTCGCGCGAGGAGCCGGTGCCGAAGCGGGGACCAGCGACGAGAATGGTCGCACCTTGGTACTCCGGTTGATTGAGAACGAACTGAGGATCGTCGCGCCATTCGGAAAAGAGCCCCCGTCCGAACCCGGTTCGTTCGACTCGCTTCAGCCACTCCGAAGGAATGATCTGGTCGGTGTCGACGTCGCTGCGCCCGAGGGGTACCCCTCGACCTTCCACGATGTGCACGGCTTTCACGGGCGACCTCCCACATCACTCGGAGTAGCGAAGTGCCCCGCGAGGGCCGTGGCGGCGGCGACTGCTGGAGAGACGAGGTGAGTCCTTCCACCGCGTCCCTGGCGGCCTTCGAAATTACGGTTCGAGGTCGACGCCGAGCGCTGACCCGGGGTTAACTGGTCGGGATTCATACCGAGGCACATGGAACAACCCGGTTCTCGCCACTCGAATCCGGCGTCTCGAAAGACGGCGTCGAGCCCCTCAGCTTCGGCCTGCCTCTTCACTCGGTGGGAACCGGGGACGACCAACGCTCGAACTCCGGGGGCGACACGACCCCGCGCCGCCACGGATGCTGCGGTACGCAAGTCTTCGATACGGCTGTTGGTGCACGAACCGATGAAGACCACGTCCACGGAGACGTCGCGCAGCGCGGTTCCGGGTGAGAGGTCCATGTACTCGAGGGCCCTCGCAACGCTCCCGCGCTCGGCGGGGTCGGCGAAGTCCTCCGGCGAAGGTACGACGCCGTGGACGGGTGCCACCTGAGCGGGGTTGGTTCCCCAGGTCATATGCGGCACGAGGTCGCGGGCGTCGAGCAGAATCTCGTGGTCGAAGGGGGCGTCGGGGTCACTGCGCAGAGCGCGCCAGGTCTCGACCAGACGCTCGAACTCTTCTCCCGAAGGAACTCCGGGGCGACCCTTCAAGTAGGCGAAGGTGGTGTCGTCCGGAGCGACCAAGCCCGCTCGGGCCCCGGCCTCGATGCTCATGTTGCACACCGTCATTCGCCCTTCCATCGACAGAGATTCGATGGCTGAACCGCGGTACTCGATGACGTATCCCGCTCCGCCCCCGGTTCCGAGACGTCCCACGATAGCGAGAACAATGTCCTTCGCCTCCACGCCTTCGGGCACCGGACCCTCCACGGTGACCGCCATCGTCTTGGCGCGACTCTGGGGGAGCGTCTGGGTGGCGAGGACGTGTTCGACTTCCGAGGTGCCTATGCCGAAGGCCAACGCGCCGAAGGCTCCGTGGGTGGAGGTGTGAGAGTCCCCGCACACAATTGTCATGCCCGGTTGGCTCACGCCCAACTCGGGTCCGATGACGTGAACGATCCCCTGATTTTCGTGGCCCCTCGGAAAGAGGGTGATGCCAAACTCCGCACAGTTCTCGTCGAGGGCCTCAAGCTGGCGACGAGAGATCGGGTCGGCCACGGGAACATCGAGGGGGTCGGTGGGAACGTTGTGGTCGGCCGTGGCGAGAGTGCGATCGGGGCGGCGCACCCGGCGACTGTGAAGACGGAGGCCGTCGAAAGCCTGAGGTGACGTGACCTCGTGAACGAGGTGGAGGTCGATGTAGATGAGGGCACTCTCGCCCTCCGGGGACGCGACCAGGTGAGCGTCGTAGATCTTGTCGTACAGCGTGCGCCCGGCCACTATCGCAGCCCCACAATCGTGACTTCGAGGGTTCCGTTCGGAGCCTCGTAGGACACGGTATCTCCCACCCTTCGTCCCAGTAGAGCTGAGCCCAGAGGCGAGTTGGGGGAGGCGACAAGGATGCCCTCGGGCTTCTCCTCAATGGAACCGATGAAGAAGTCCTGGGCGTCCTCGTCGGAGTCTCCGGCGTAGAGCACCGTCACAATCGACGCGTGGCGGACCTCGTCCGTCTCGTCGTCGCGCTCGACGATCTCGTGATTACGAATCACGGCGTCGATTTGGCGAATTCGAGCTTCCATCTTGCCCTGCTCGTCCTTCGCCGCGTGGTAGTCACCGTTCTCCGAGAGATCCCCGAGGGAGCGGGCTGCCTCAATCACGCGGGCAATGTCGGTGCGCCCCACGGTCGTGAGGTGGTGGTACTCCTCACGTAGTTTGTCGAGAGTGGCTTGGGTGATGCGGTGAATGTCCTGCGACATGGCGCCGTCCTGTCTCTTTGAGAAGGGGAGTTTACCGGGAGTCACCTGAGCGGTTTTGCCTCCCCCCGCGTCTAGTCAGCAGAATAGGACAGGACGAGGAGGGGACATGAGCCAGACCTACCGAATTGCGGTCATCGGCGGTGACGGAATTGGCCCGGAGGTTACGGCCGCTGCCCTCAGCGTCGTTCGCGCCGCCGGTGTGAGCGTGGAGGAGACGGCCTTCGACCTCGGAGCGGCTCGGTACCTGCGCGACGGTTTTGTGCTCGATGACGCCACCCTGGAGTCTCTTCGCGGATTTGACGCGATCATGCTCGGCGCCGTTGGACCGGCCATTGGGGACACTCGGATTCCCGGCGGGACTCTCGAGCGCGGTTTGCTGCTGAAGATGCGCTTCGGGCTCGACTTGTACGTGAACTATCGCCCGTTTCGTGGGGTGCCCGGATCTCTCGCCGAGGGCTGCGAGTTCGCCATCGTGCGCGAGAACACTGAGGGACCCTACGCCGGCGAGGGCGGTTTCTTGCGACGAGGAACCCCGCTCGAAGTGGCGACGCAGGGATCGGTCAATACCCGTACGGGAGTGGAGCGCTGCGTTCGCTACGCCTTTAGTCGAGCTCAAGGCGCCGACGTGCCCCGGGTCACTCTGGTGCACAAGACGAACGTTCTCACCTTCGCCGGCGACCTGTGGAGTCGGGTGGTCAACGAGGTGGCGACGGAGTACCCGGGTGTCGAGGTGGACTACCAGCACGTCGACGCGGCGTGCATCTACCTCGTCGAAGACCCCCGGCGTTACAGCGTGATCGTGACCGACAACCTCTTCGGGGATATTCTCTCCGACCTCGCCGGAGCGGTGAGTGGTGGAATTGGCTACGCCGCGAGTGCCAATTTGAATCCGGAGCGAACCTCGGCGTCACTCTTCGAACCGGTTCACGGCGCGGCCCACGACATCGTCGGGCGCAACCTCGCCAACCCTCTCGCCGCCGTCTCTTCGGCCGTTCTCATGCTCGAGCACCTCGGCGAGACCGAAACGGCGCGTCGAGTGGCGAAAGCCGTGAGAGACTTTGACGGGGATCCCGTCACCCTCGGAACGTCGGGAATTCTCGAAAACTTGTTAGAGAGGTTGTAATGCCCATCACGCCCACCAAGAAGATCTGGTTCGACGGGGAACTCGTCGACTGGGACAAGGCGACGACGCACGTGCTGAGTCACACGTTGCACTACGGGACTGGTGCGTTCGAGGGGATTCGGGCGTACCCGACTCCGCGGGGACCGGCCATCTTTCGCCTTCGCGAGCACATGGAGCGACTCCACCTCTCGTGCAAGATCCTCATGATCGATCTGCCCTACAGCGTCGGCGAACTCTGTGACGCGGCCGTCGAGATCGTGAAGGTCAACGAGCTCACCGAAGGGTGCTACCTGCGTCCCCTGGTGTACTTGGGGTACGGGGAGATGGGTATCTACCACCTGAACTCCCCGGTGAACACGGCGATCGCGGCGTGGCCGTGGGGGGCCTACCTCGGTGACGAGGGGGTCAACAACGGAGTCCGGATGAAGATCTCGTCGTGGATTCGACACTCCCCGGTCGCCATGCCGACCTCGTCGAAGACCGTGGGGGGCTACGTGAACTCGACCTTGGCGAAGGTGGAAGCCGTGAAGGCCGGATACGACGAAGCCATCCTTCTCGGTCCCGACGGCCACGTGTCCGAGTGCACCGGCGAGAACCTGTTCGTGGTGCGAGGACGTACCATCGTGACGCCCCCGCCCTCCGAGGCGGGAGCGTTGCGCGGAATCACTCAGGACTCCATCACGACCATTGCTCGAGACCTCGGCTATCAGATCAGTTTCGAGGCGCTGCGCCGAGACGATCTCTACGTCGCCGACGAGGCGTTCCTCTCGGGAACAGCCGCCGAAGTCGTCCCGATCGCCTCGGTCGACGACCGTCTCGTAGGGTCGGGCGAACCAGGTCCGGTCACTAAGGCGGTTCAGTCCACGTACTTCTCCGCTGTTCGCGGCGGCGAATCCCAGTACGACCACTGGTTGACGTACTGCGCGTAAGGAGAGTTTCCGTGACCCAACCCTTTTTTGCTCCGGCGACCCGGACGGCCGAGGTGCGTCCCACCCAGCGGCCCGAGAGCCCGGAGGTAGGGCGCCCCGCGAAGCCGGGTCTCACCCGCCACCCGGGAGAGGGACCGCTTCGAGGAACTCCCGCGCCCAACGAGGGGTACGCCTTCGTACTCGCTCGGCGGGCTCTGGTCGACGACTCCGCGACGGCGCCGGCGTCCCATCATGATCTTGTCACCGCGGTGGCGCTCCTCGCGGCTAAGCGCGCGGGGGCTGATCGGCGAGCGCCGAGCGCCCGTGACGTGGAGTGGGCTCGAGGAGTTGTCGCGACGCTCGCGGGGTCCATCGCTGGGGTCGGACACAACTACTCGGCCCAACGTCGCCTCGTGGACTCGGTGTCCCTCGAGGAGTCACCCGCGTTCTAAAACTGGGGCAGTAGGAAGGAGAGGGCGTTGTGGCGTGTGATCTGAACGAGGATCAGCGGGCGTTTCGAGACGTCATGCGCGACTTCGTGGACGCGCGAGTTGCGCCCCACGCGGCCCTCTACGACCGAGAACAGCAATTCCCCCAACTGAGCTTTGACGCGTGCGTGGAGATGGGACTCACCTCCTTGTGGGTGCCCGAGGAGTACGGGGGACAGGGCGCCGACATGGTCACTCAGGCGGTGTGCGGCGAAGAATTAGCTCGAGGGTGCGCCTCGACGTCGGTGACGGTCCTCATTTCGAAGTTAGGAATGCTGCCGGTGATGAATTTCGGCTCTGAGGAGCTGCGTCGCACGTACCTTCCCCGAGTCGCTTCCGGCGACATTCAGGCCAGTTACTGTCTCTCCGAAGCCGACGCCGGCAGTGACGTCGCGGCGATGACGTCGCGCGCCGAGCGCGACGGCGACGAGTACGTGCTCACGGGTTCTAAGTACTGGATCACCAACGCGGGCGTCTCTGAGACCTACACCATCTTCGCCGTGACCGATCCGAGCGCCGGGACTCGCGGAATCTCCTGTTTCTTGGTGGAGAAAGAATGGGGGCTGCAGTTTCCGAAGAAGGAAGACAAATTGGGTCTTCGGGCCTCACCCACGGGTGAAGTCCTCTTCGACCACGTGCGAGTTCCCGCGAGTCATCTCATTGGCGAAGAGGGTCAGGGGTTCGCGATTGCGATGCACACCCTCGATCGCTCCCGCTCGACCATTGGGGCCCAGGCGGTGGGAATCGCCCAGGGGGCTATCGACGCAGCGCGGCGCTACATGGGTGAGCGTCACGCGTTCGGTCACCCCATCGCCGACTTTCAAGGACTTCGATTTATGTTGGCCGAGATGGCGATGAAGACGGAGGCCGCTCGCGCCCTCGTCTACCGGGCCTGTTCCGTCGTGGACGAGGGCGACCCTGACCACAATCTTGGCTACCTCTCGGCGGCGGCCAAGGCCTTCGCCTCGGATGTCGCGATGAGTGTGACCACTGACGCGGTGCAACTCTTCGGGGGCTACGGCTACACCAAGGACTTTCCCGCCGAGCGGTACATGCGTGACGCGAAGATCACCCAGATTTACGAGGGAACGAATCAGATTCAACGGGTCGTTATCGCGAAGCACCTCCTCGGATAGGCGCCTCACCGTCTCAGAAATCAACCGCTTTGATCACTCGATGGTTCTAAGTGAAAGAAACGATATGACGTCTGAATCCTGCAGGAGTGACAACCGCAACCGTTCCAGGAACGCTTGAGAAAAACCGTCGGACTCTCTCGACGCGCTCCTCGGCGAGTGTTACTTTTGGGGAGGTAGTAACACTTCGCCGGCGAGGCGTGGAAACAACTGACAGGGGGGGACTGTGAGAGTCCGTATTCGGGGTGACGCTGCGCGATCGAGGGGTCGTTGGCGAGGTTCGGGGCTAGTGATTGCGATTGCGTCCATTGTGACGTGGTCGAGTGTGGCAGCAACATCAGTGGGTGCTGATGTTCGAGAATCAGCCTCACCATCGTTGGGATCCAATGTCATCGTCTTCACCCCCACTGAACCTCTTGCAACGATTCAAGCCACGGTGGATGCCATTTCGGCACAACAGGTAAATAATCAATTCGGCACCCAGCGGTACGCACTTCTTTTCGAGCCCGGTGTTTACGGTTCGGCGAGCAATCCTCTGAATTTCCAAGTGGGGTATTACACCCAAGTTGCGGGTCTGGGCGCGCAACCTGGTGACACCGTAATTAACGGGTCCATTGATGTGTACAACCAGTGCAGCACGACGGGGGGTTGCGTTGCCCTCGACAATTTTTGGCGTTCACTATCGAATCTGACCATCAACGTGAATAACTCGTCTCTGGGGTGTCACTCCGGTGAGTTCTGGGCAGTGTCGCAAGCGGCCCCGATGCGTAGGGTGATCGTCAACGGATTGACGACCCTAATGGACTACTGCACGGGTCCCGCATTTGCCAGTGGTGGATTCATTGCCGACTCGTCTTTCAATGGAAGCACCATTGTCAATGGTTCCCAGCAACAGTTTGTCGTTCGGAATAGTTCTCTGGACGGGTGGACGAATGGCGTGTGGAATCAGGTGTTCTCTGGCGACGTGGGCGCGCCCTCGCAGTGCTTTCCCTCGACTTCGTCGTGCGGAGGACCGTACACGACCCTGCCGACAAGCCCGGTCACCGAAGAGGCACCCTTTCTCTACACCTCTCCGTCGGGCGCCATGAACGTCTTCGTGCCATCGGTTCAATACAACTCCAGCGGCCCCTCGTGGGCCGCAGGAAGTGAACCCGGTACGACTATCGGGATCAGTCGTTTTTTTGTCGCGAGTCCGAACACGCCCATTGACGAAATCAACAGCGCTCTTGATGAGGGCGGCAACCTACTCCTGACCCCGGGGGTGTACGCCCTCTCGCGTCCCATCGTCGTTAACCACCCCGATACGGTGGTCCTCGGCCTGGGATTTGCGACTCTCGTTCCTCAGAACGGTACAGCGGCCCTCATCGTTCGTCCGAATAATGGTGTGAAGGTCTCTGGACTCATCGTGGACGCGGGACCCGTGACCTCACCGGTTCTCGTGAGCGTGGGTACCAGCCATCGTCACGAGAATGAGGTAGGGAATCCCAATCTGATTCAAGATGTGTTCCTCCGAATCGGAGGAGCGACGGCAGGCTCAGCCACCGTGGGAATCGTCGACAACGCGAACAACTCCATCATTGATGACGTGTGGGCGTGGCGAGCCGATCACGGTAATGGTGTGGGCTGGACGAGCAACGTGGCTGACACGGGGCTGGTGGTCAACGCGAATAACGTGACGGCCTACGGACTGTTCGTTGAACACTTCCAGAAGACGGAGGTGCAGTGGAACGGTCAGGGTGGATCGGTAATCTTCTTCCAAAACGAGATGCCCTACGACCCGCCAAGTCAGGCGGCGTGGATGTCTGCTCCCGGGGTTGACGGATACCCCGCTCTCGCAGTGGCGCCTAACGTCACTTCGTTCCAGGGTTACGGGATGGGGAGTTACTCCTTCTTCAATCAGGGAGTTCCGGTGTACTCCGCGAATGCTTTCGTTGTTCCGCCGACGTTGGCGCCATCGTCACTCCACGACTTGTTGACTGTTTTTCTTAATTCTTCGGCGAGCGGAGGAATTCTGAACGTTGTCAACAACACGGGGGGATCGTCAACCGCCGCAAATCCCGACGTGCCGGTGACCGTTACCTCCTTCCCGTGATGAGATGAACGTCTTCGCCCGGGGAGTGAGGTTGAACTCACTTCCCGGGCGAGTGGACGCGAGATTCGATGGAGCATGTCTGGCGGAGTGCGATATTCCCAGAAGAACCGTTGATTGTGGAATGATTCCGCTGACGAGGAGCCTCGTCACCTACTTTCCTCCATTAGTTGTCTGGTGAGCGAGCGATTCAGTACTGGCAGGGACTTGTGACGCGAGAACTGAAGTCAGTCCTCGTGAAGTGATGTGTCCACGGTGGGGGAGCGACAATCTTGAAGGCCGAACGCTCTCGCAGACACAGAGAAGTAGCGGTGATGGCGCGATTCACTCCGTGAAGACAGCTATTGAACCTGATGGTCCTCAGGCATCCCACTGCTCTTGTACAGTTCGGGTTTCGTGGGTCACGCGCGGCTACCCTGGGTGTCCGAGGTGGAGAGGGCTAAGAGAGGTCACGTGTCGACATCCCACACTGTTATGCGTAGGGCACTAGTCAGAATGGACTCCGCATCTATTCTCAAAGTGGTTGACAGCTTCAACCTCTCGAATGCCCGTCTCCCCGCCACCGTGGTGGTTCCCCTACGACAGCTGCAAACCAGACGCGACGTTGAGTCGTTTGCGGCCGGCGCCCCCATTGACGCGGTTTCGGGTCTTCTTGAGGTTCTAGCCGTGGAACCACTTGAGAAAGTAGTTGAAACTCTGGGGGATCACGCGGATTCACCCTCTTTCGAAGAACTTATGGAAGCCATCTCCACTGTTCGAGACGAGGGGCTCTCGGTGGACGAGGTGGTGTCCGTTCTGGCGTACGCGGTGGGTCAGGATTTTCCGGCCGCCCCCCATTGTCTGCGCCTGCTCGAAGAAGATCCCGACTACGCCTTGCCCGAACTCGTCGTCACGTCGGGTACAACGTCACTCTTGCGCCCCAAGGAGACCTCCGAGGAGGTGCGTGAACAACGTCGAGCGCGAAAAGAAGCCCTCAAAGCGAAAAAGAAGCGCGCTCCGGTAACGGCCAAGCCCTACAAGAAGAAGACGGGCCCCGTGGCGAGAGTAGACGCGGTCCCTTCGACGCCGACTCTGAGTGCCGTCGAGGTGGTGCGTCGTCACCCTCGGCTCACTCCCGTGGAGTCGGCACGCTACTCCGCATTCGACCCGCTCTCGGGGTGGGTGGTGACCGCGGAAGTCCCCTACGGCTCCCTCGATCACGCCGTCGTGGAGTTGACGTCGAAAGTTCGACCCGTCCTCGTCCTCGCTGGTTCAGCGAACGAACTTCTCGTGCGCGCCATCTATTCGAATGACGGACCGGGTCGAACACTCTTTGCGCCCTGGCGCCGTGTGGGCCTCGATCACGTGTCCTACATCGACACCGAACACGTGGTCGTAGCGCGCGACAATCTCGTCAAATTGGCCCCAGTGAGCGACGAGGAGTGGAACACACTGGTCATGTAGTTCCGACTGAAGGGAGACGGCGTGGAGTCTGGCGTCACTGAAGGTTTTAGCCCGACCCAGCGTCGCGACGTCACGATTCTCGCGACCTTTCGGGGACTGTCGTTTCTCGGGGACGGGCTGGCACTCGTCGCGTTGTACTTGAGAGTCGCCCCGCACGGTCACGCCTGGGCGGTGGCCGGTCTTGGGCTCGGCGCCATGGTTCCGTTCATCCTGCTCGCTCCCGTCTCCGGACTCGTCGCGGACCGCGTTCGGGCGAAGCCCTACCTGGTGGCACTCGGTGCCGGAGAGACCCTCGCGGCCGTTGGCCTCGGCCTATGGCACTCGCTCGCGGCGACTCTGGTGCTCGTCATCGCTCTCAACTGCGTGGTCGCCTTTTCGATGCCGGGCTACGCCGCTCTCCTACCCGCGGTGGCTGGGGAGACCAACCTGGCCCGTTCCCAGGGCATCTTCCAGTCCACTCAGGGACTCGCCAGTGTGATTGGTCCCATTCTGGGTGGCGTCCTCGTGGGTTGGACGGGTCAGAGCGTTCCCCTCTACGTCGACGCGGCCACCTTTGCGGTGGGGGCGCTCGGTACAGCCCTCTTGAGGGCCGATCGGCGTCCCGAACGAAGCGCTCGCACGACGAAGGACTCGTCGTGGGAGGGACTACGTCACCTCGCTGGAGACGCCATCTTGCGCGATTTACTCGTGTTGTTGACCGTATTCATGCTGGCCGTAGGTGTGTCCAACGTGGCGGAAGTCTTCTACGTCACGCAGACGTTCCACGGATCGCCCTTCGCCTACGGGGCCCTTGGGGCGAGTTTTGGCGTGGGGATGATTGCCGGCTCCCTCGTAGCCTCTCGGGGAGGGTCTGAACTCGTCAGGCTGACCCGTCGCGCCATCGTGGGGATCATGGTGATCGGTGCGGCGGTCACGTTGGTGGGTGCGGTGAGAGCGATCTATCAGATCTACCGTTGCAACCGAGTGAGTTCTAGTGAGTCCACTCATGCTGCACTCCTCACGGAGTTGTTCGCCCCAACTGAAGTCGGGCTTCCCTTTCGCGTGTCATCGCCAGCTGCTGAGTGAGACTCAGTCTGATGCTCGGCTCCGCGCTTCACCGGGGCTCCAACTGAACCCAGGCTCGCCCAGCGGGCGAGATTGATGGCGGCGTTGTCATCGCGCTGGTGTGAAGATGAACATTCCTCACAGGTCCAGTGCTCCGACCAGCCAATGTCCTGCACGTGACCACACTTGTGACACGTCTTGGACGACGGGAAGAACCGGTCGGCTTCGATCAAGGTGGACCCGTACCAGGGGCACTTGTAGCGAAGCTGACGACGGATCTCTCCCAGTGTTGCATCAGAGAGCCCACGCCGGCGCGACTTCGCACCGGGAAGACCTTTCTGTTGCAGCAGCGACGCCGCATCCAGACCCTCGACCACCACCACGCCGTGGGTCTTGGCGAGGTGGGTGGTGAAGACGTGGATGGTGTTGTGGCGAACGAGGGCGACCTCGCAGTGCAGGCGCGTGATCTTGGCGGCGGTCTCTTGATACTGTCGCGAGCCGCGCGTGCGCCGACAACGTTGACGCTGGAGTCGACGTAGTTCACTCAGTCGGTGCTCGAGGGCGTGTGGGTTTGCGAGTTCTCCTATCACCTCGCTCGTGGTAGCCACCGTTGCCAGACGCCGCACGCCCACGTCGATGCCGACAGTGGAGTCGGGCTGGGCAACGCCGCTCTGTTGGGGACGAGCGACACTCACCCGCACGGCCGCGATAATTCGCTCTCCTTGGCGAGAGACCGTGACGCCAAGAATCTTGGCCCGATTAAGTGCAATCAAGCGTTCGATGCGTCGGGTGTTCTCGTGTGTGCGGATCGTCCCGAGCACCGGCAAGGTGAGGTGGCGCCGGTCCGCTTCCAGTCTCATTGCGCCGGTACTAAAAGAGAATCGGTCGCGGTCCTTGCCACGCTTCTTGAAGCGAGGGAAGCCGACCTTGCGTCCTTTGAGCGTGCCCGAACGCGACTTCTGCCAGCGCCAGTAGGCGTCGGTGGCGCCGCGTACGCCGTCGGCGAAGACTTCCTTTGAGACCTCGGGCCACCAGACCTCGCCAGTGGTGTCGTTGACACAGACGGTGTCCTTCTGCGCGTTCCAGCGCTTGCGCAAGGAGTAGAACGATGGTGCGTTAGTTGACTCCCCGGTCTCACGGTAGTGCTCAAGGTCGGCCCTTATCTGATCAAGCGTCCAGTTAAAAGCTTTGCGGCGAGCGCCGAAGAATCGGGCGATCTGGACCGACTGTTCGTCCGTTGGATCGAGCGCGAAAGTGAAGGCCTGAATGATCTGGCCCTCGGGCGGCGAATACCTACGCGGCATCGGTCGACTCCTGCGCTGCCGCCAACGCTTTCGCCGCTCGGTGTGCGGCCGCACGACGACCATAGAGGCGAGCGCAGAACGACGTCAGCACCTCAGTCATGTCGCGAACGAGGTCGTCGTCGACTTCGGTGTCGTCCACCACGACCAGTCGTCGGCCATTGGCCTGAAGCGACGCAGCAACGTATTCAGAACCAAATCTGGCGAAGCGATCACGATGTTCGACCACAATCGTTGTCACGGATGGGTCAGCAAGCAACGCGAGGAATCTGCGTCGCTTGCCGTTGAGACCAGAACCAACTTCGGTCACGACCTGATCAATCGAATGACCCTGGGACGTAGCCCAGATACTCACACGCGCCACCTGACGATCGAGGTCTGCTCGTTGGTCGGCCGACGACACGCGTGCGTAGAGGACGGTAGAGCCCAGTTGCGACGGCAACGTTTCAAGATCGCCGACCAGAATCAACCGACCTATCTGACGCGCGGGCACCGGCAACGTTCCCTCTCGGAACCACCGATAGGCGGTCTGGGGATGTATCCCCTGGAGGTTGGCCCACTCACTTAAGTTCATTGCTACGTAGTCTTGCGGTGAGGTGTGACATCAGTTGGCAACCCCTGATGATCATCGCCGGAGTGGCGGTCGGCATCGCCAACGTCAGTGGAACCACCGTCTTCTAACTACGCACACCTGAGGTCGTTCGCGGCCGGGTTCTCGCGGCCTTCATGGCGTCGACCCAAGCGGCCCAAGTGGGGGCGACCGTCGCGGGTGGAGCGCTACTCAGTCTCATCGCCCCCCGGACCGTGTACTGGTGGAGCGGAGGGGTCGCGACTGGCGCGTCGCTCGTCATCGGGCTACCCGCCCTCGTGCTCTCGCTCGCGGGGGCGCCGAGCGCGGATCACGACGACGACGCCGCTAAGGGCGAGCACCACGGCGGCCCACTGGACTCCGATCGACCCGCTGTGGGAGTTTTGTCCGAGGAGGAAGTGCTCGTCGTACGCGCGAGCGACTCCCCAGACGACCATCGCCACCCCGGAGATAGCGCCAATTCGACGTTGCCTCCAGTGGCCCTCGAGCCAGAGTAAGCCGAGCCATAGGGCTCCGTCTTCGGCCCCTTGAATCAGGGGTACGGGAACCCGTTTGCCGACTTGTCCCGCGTAGTGCAGTCCTATCCAGGACGTGGTTTCGTGACCTCCGCCGGCGACCATGAACTGGGGACCAAGGACTCGACCCAGTGCCCATCCGGCGACGAAAGCCGGGATAATCGCGTCGGCGAACTGTCCGAGGGTGAGGGTGGGCCACCAACGTTTGACACCCCAGACTCCTACGGGCAGCGCAACCCCAATTGCTCCAAAGCTCGCCAATCCCCCCTGCCAGGTAGCGATCCACCGGCCCGGGTGTCCCGCGTAGTAACTCCAGTTGGTGGCGATATTCGCGCCGCGGGCTCCGACGAGGGCCGCGAGAAGCAGGACCACGGTGAACGGCCAAAAAGGTTCGTCGTCGACACCGGCTCGTCGAAGTCGGGCTCTCGAGTAGAGGTAGGTGACGTAGCCGGCGGTAGCTAATCCGATGCCGTAGAGGTGAAAGACCAGCGGGCCGAGATGAAACGTCGTGGGAACGCCGGTCACGACTAGGCGTTCACGCGCCCCACACCCACGAATCCGTAGCCCAGCCGTACCGGCGTGATGTGCACGGTGTAGCCCTGCTGAGGGGACTCGATCATCATCCCGCCCCCGACGTACATCGCGACGTGCTGGTCACCCCCGGGACCGTAGAAGAGCAAGTCTCCGGGTTGCATGGCCGAGAGGGGAACGGGCGTCGTGTCGGCGTACTGGGCGCCGGAGTAGTGGGGCAGAGAGACTCCGACGGCCTGGTAGGCCAGCATCACGAGCCCGGAGCAGTCCACTCCACTTCTCGACGCGCCACCCCACACGTAGGGCACTCCGAGAAACGTCTCGGCGGCGCGTACTGCGGCACCCCCGAGCGTGTTGGGTGGTGGCGCCACCGCGGGGGGTTGGGCCGCCGCAGTGGTGAGTGCGTGGGCCGACTGGGCTTGAGCTGCCGCCTGGATGGCGTTGTAGTAGGACTGAATTTGTCCCCGCACCTGAGCGAGGGCGCCGTTCAGGTTGGCCTGGAGGACCTGCGCCTGGTGGAGGGCCGCCGCGGCGGCGTTATTAGCCGCCTGGGCGGCCGACTCTTGCTGTACGAGCAGGGCGTGCTCTTGAGTGAGTTGGATCTGGGACGTTTTGAGCGATGAGATGGCGGTTCCGATGTTCCCAATCGCCAATTGGCTGTAGACGTTGGTGGCCCCAATGTTCTGGGCGTTCGTCGCAAATAACGGATTGGTCGACTGCGCCGACCCGTTGTTGATGTACGCGAGGACGGCGTCGTTCTTCAGCTGAAGGTAGTTCTTCGTCACGCGACCCTCGATCGACCGAACGATGGAGCGCGTATTGGCAATTTGGTTGACGAGCCCTTCAAGCTTGAGGTGGGCGTAGTCGTACTGCTGACCGAGGTAGTTCACCTGGGCGTTGATCTGCTGAATCTGGTTGTAGAGACTCGCCGCTTGGGCCTTCTCCTGCGAAATGGATGACGCCTCTGCGACGCTCGAGACGCCGAGCACGCCGGTGCCGAGCGTGGCGACCACGGCCACGCTCGAAAGGGTCCGAAGCCGGAAGCGACGCGTCGCCGACGTCGTGGAGCGCCGAAAGCGCGCGACGTGAGTCATGGAGACAAATTCTAGACCGGTGGGAGGCGGCGATGCTCGGGCGAGCCGGGTCGTCCGGTCATACTTCCTGATCACACGGATAGAGGTGGCCCCGTCCTCACGTCGGGAGGCTGGTTCGCCATCGCTTACAGTGGTGAGCATGAACGTAACCATGTTGCTCGCCGACTCTGCTCAAGTGGCTGATGGGAAGTTGTACATCCTCGGCGGAGGGTGGTCAGTCTGTGGACCGCAACCCACGCCGACGGCGGTGGCGATCAAGGTGTCGGTTGACGTGCCCGAGTTCGACCGAGCCCACCACTGGGAGCTCTTCCTCGAGGACGCGGACGGCAATCTCGTCCACTTTGATACCCCTGAGGGTCCGCAGAGCCTCGAGATTCGCGGAGACTTCACGGCCGTGCAGCCCCAGGGGGTTCCCGCCGGAACGTCGGTCGACGTACCCCTCGCCATCAACCTCGGCCCCGTGCCCCTTCCTCCCGGTGGGCGGTTTAGTTGGCGATTCATTATCGACGGGGAGTCTCTCCCGGGGTCTATCGCGTCCTTCTCCGTGCGTCCCCTCGACGAGGTCGTCACTGACTAAGGATGTTTCCGCGGTCGAGGTGGCGCGACTGCGCCGCGCCGTGGTGAGGGCTCGGGGGAGCATGGCTCGCCCGCTGCCGTGGATTGGGGCGACTCCCTGGGGCGTGGTCGTGTCGGAGGTGATGCTTCAGCAGACCCCCGCGAGCCGGGTTGTCCGCTACTGGGAGCCCTTTCTCGCGCGGTTTCCCTCACCGAACGACCTGGTGAACGCCCCCATCTCCGACGTGCTCGAGCACTGGCGCGGTCTGGGCTACCCCCGCCGGGCACTGCGCTTGCGCGAGATGGCTCGAATCGTTGTCGAGACCTTCGACGGGCAGATTCCGACGTCGGTCGAGACGCTACGTACCCTCCCCGGGGTCGGCGAGTACACCGCCGGCGCGATTGCGAGTTTTGCGTTCGGGGCGTCGGAGCCGGTCGTTGACACCAACGTGGGGCGAGTCCTGGCTCGAGCTCTCGTCGCTCAGTCCCTTCGACCCAGTGACGCGCGGCGCTGGGCGCGTGAACTGCTCCCGACTCGCGACGCGCCGGCTTTCAACCAGGCCCTCCTCGACCTCGGAGCTCAGTGGTGTCGCCCCCGACCTCGGTGTGAAAAGTGTCCGATCCGTCGGGCGTGCGCGTGGCACCAGCGCGGGGGTGAGGACCCCGCTCGCGGTTCCGCCTTCGTCTCACGCTCCCAGTCCCCCTACGCGGGCTCTGATCGCGAAAAACGGGGACTGGTCCTTCGTCACGTCAGTCACCACCCGACCACCCTCGACCACCTCGCGACGTCCACCGGGATGGCGCGAGACGACCTGGAACGGGTGGTCTCGAGTCTGGTTCACGACGGCTTCTGCGATCTCGCTGGCGAGGTAGTGACCTGGGCGAGGTGAGTGCTCCGGTAGCCTCGCCTGCGTGTCCCGTGCTGATGAGTTGAAGGAAATGGCCAGTCGATACCCCACCGGGGTCGTGGTGATCACGGCTCTCGGCCCCGGGGGTCCCGCGGGTTTCACGGCGCAGACCTTCGTGTCGCTCTCCCTGGAACCACCGCTGGTCTCCTTCGCCGTCTCGAGTGAGGGCCGCTCGTGGTCAACCATGCGCGAGGCGAGTCGGTTCGCCATCAACGTCCTGGGTCAGGATCAAGAAGACCTGGCCCAGCGTTTCGCGACGTCGGGCATCGACAAATACGCCGGTATCGAGTGGGCTCCCGCGCCCGGGGGGTCCCCGTGGCTGGGAGGCACTCTGGCCAGGTTGGAGGGTGAACTCGTCGCGCGGACCCAGTTCGGCGACCACGACGTCGTCGTGCTGAGCGCGGATCACGTGGAGTACGGCGAGGGCGAACCCCTGATCTACCACCATCGAAAGTTCCGGTCACTGGAGCCCTAGGTCGGCGCTGGCTACGCTGGCGTAAGGTGAAGGAGGCGTGGTGAGCGAGGTGCAGTTGCTCGGGGCGCTCGTGGCCGTCGCGCTGGTGCTACTCGTGGTCTTTTGGCGCCGCCGACGAAGCGACCTGCCCGAATCGGGCACCCGACTTCCTCCGGCTCACGAGAGATCCCCTCGGGGTTTGCGTCTACTCGACGGCAGCGAACCCGACGACAGTCACCACGTGGTGCTCCCGAGTATCTCTCCACCCGAGAATCTCGTCATTGGCGACAACCCGCTCGCGGTGGAGCACGTCACGAGCCCACCCTCGGTGCGCCACGATGAGTCGTGGGCGCTGGCGAGGTCACTTCGAAAGTCCACCCACCCGAGGTCGCGCCGTCGCCGGCGTCGCATGGCGACCCTGATGATTCTCACCCTCGTCATACTCGGAGTACTGACGTGGTGGCTCTGGCCCGGCGGAGCGTCGACGGCTCCTGGTGCCCTCCTCCCGCTGGGGCTTATCGTTTCACGTTGAGCGAGTCGAGAATAAACGCGAGGACCTGAGCCTCGTCGCGCCACGCGTCGTATCGCCCGGAGGCGCCACCGTGTCCCGCCCCCATCTCCATCTTTAAGAACGCTTCGACGGAGGGTTGAACGTCACGGAGTTTGGCGACCCACTTCGTGGGCTCCCAGAATCCCACACGCGAATCGTTCAATCCCCCCGTCGCGAACAGTCGGGGATAACGGGGGACCGAGTCGCTCTGGGGGCGCAGATTGTCGTAAGGGGAGTAGCTCACCATGGTTCGGTACGCGAGCGGGTCGGCGTCGGGGTTGCCCCACTCCTCCCACTCACCCACCGTGAGTGGGAGAGAACTATCGAGCATCGTCGTCACCACGTCGACGAAGGGCACCTCTGCAACTACCGCCCGAAACAGCTCGGGCGCGAGATTCATCACCGCTCCCATGAGGAGGCCACCGGCGGAGCCTCCGCGCGCGGCCAACTGGCCGGTGGTGGTCCAACCGGACTCGACGAGGTGCTCGGCTACACGCACGAAGTCGGAGAAGGTGGTGGGTTTTTGAGCAAGGCGACCCATCTCGTACCACGACCGACCCATTTCGCCACCCCCTCGCACGTGGGCGATAGCGAAGATGACGCCCCGGTCCACGAGGGAGAGTCGTAGTGATGAGAACGCGGGGTCGATCGAAATCTCGTAGGCCCCGTAACCGTAGAGGAGGGTCGGAGCGGGAGCAGGAGCGACCAATTCCCCGTGGTCGCCTAGCACCAGAACGCCGCGCCGAGCGAGTACCGAGACGGGAATGCGCACACCGTCACTCGCCGTTACCCACACGCGACCGGTGACGTAGTCCTCCGCGTTGTAGCCACCGAGAACGCGTTGTTCCTTTCGTAGGTGGGTGGCGCCCGTCTCGATGTCGACGTCGAGCACTCGTCGTGGTTGGCGAAGTGACGTGGTCACCACTCGGATCATCGGAGTATCGAAGGTGGCGTTTCCGCCGAGGACGACGGTCGTCGGACCGGAGTCACTACCGACCAGGGTTCCAGAGTCAGTGAGATCGTCGTGGAGCAAATCGACATCGCGTATCGGAATGAGGCGGACCGCTGCTGATCCGTCTCGACGCTCCGATACCGCCCACGTGCGAGAGAAGGCGTCGACGGCCTCGAGTCGAACACCCGGGCGATGGCTAATGATGTCGCGCCACTCGAGAGTGTCTCGCGGGGACACTCGCAGTCGAAAATCAGTGGCGTCATCGTTGGTGACCATGAGCCACCACGCGAGTCCGTTGCGGTCGCGGGTGTGTTCGAGGGAGTACTCGACTCCTTCGCGACGAGGCTCTACGACGGCCCAGTCCACTAAGGGGCGATTCGCGTCGAGCCACCAGTACTCCGAGGTGGTCGAGGAACCCACCGCGATCACGAGTACCTCGTCATCGCGAGATCGTCCAATCGATACGGTGAACTGAGCGTCCGACTCTTCGAAGACGAGGACGTCGGCTTCGGGCGCGGTTCCGATCTCGTGGCGCCACACCTGGTAAGGACGCATCGCGTCGTCGACTCGGGTATAGAAGACGTGCCGGGAGTCGTTGGCCCAGGCCACGCCGTAGTACACGTCGTCTAAGACCTCGCGGGGCGAGTCGGTACCGATGAGCGATCGAAAGTCGACCCGGTGTCGCTCGTTGCCGTCGAAGTCAACTCCGACAGCCAGCATCTCGTCGTTCGGACTGACGGCGAAGACGCCCACCGAGAGGAAGTCGTGACCCTCCGCCTCCAGGTTCTCGTCGAGAAGAACAACCTCTCCCTCCAGGGACTCTTCCGGGTGAATGACGGGAGGTGTCCAGTCGTCGCCGAGAGCGCGAACTCGGCAACTGAGGGGGTAGCTCAGTCCCTCTCGGGTGCGCTCGAAGTACCACCACTGTCCGCGGCGCACCGGTACCGAAGTATCGGTCTCTTCAATGCGGGCCTTCATCTCGTTGAAGAGAGTCTCGGTGAGAGGATTGAGGGGGGCCAGGGCCTCTTCCAGGTAACCATTCTCCGCTGCCAGGTGCTCGAGGACTTCGGGGTTGTCTCTCTCTCGGAGCCAAAAGTACGGGTCAACTCTGGTGTGACCGTGCCGAGTGATTTCGGTGGGGCGAGCAGGGGGGCGAGGAGCGCTGGGCATCGTTCCACTCTGCCAGGATTACCGGCGTGCCGTGTCGAAAGAGTTAGTAACATGGCCGTAGGAAAAATTCCCTGAAAGAGGTGTCATGGCGATCGAAAACCTGGACTTCAGTCGCTACCAACTCGGTTGGTCCGACGAGCAAATCCCCGTTTTCAAACCCAAGAAGGGGATTAACGAAGCCATCGTTCGCGAGATGTCCTCAATTAAGAACGAAGAGCCGTGGATGCTGGAGTTCCGTCTGAACGCTCTTAAGCGATTCGAGCGAAAGCCCATGCTGCCCTGGTTCGCTACCCGCATGCCGGATCTGGACTTTAACGACATCTACTACTACATCAAGCCGACCGAAGAGCGAGTGGAACGTTGGGAGGACTTGCCCGACGCGATTAAAAACACCTACGAGAAACTGGGCATCCCCGAAGCGGAGCGCAAGTACCTCGCGGGAGTTACGGCCCAGTACGAGTCCGAGGTGGTGTTCCACCGCAATCGCGAAGACTTGGAACGACTCGGAGTCCTGTTCTGCGACATGGACACCGCGGTACGCGAATACCCGGACCTCGTACGCAAGTACTTCGGAACGGTGATTCCGCCGAACGACAATAAGTTTGCGGCGCTCAATTCGGCGGTGTGGAGTGGAGGATCCTTCATCTACGTTCCCCCGGGGGTCAAGGTGGACCAGCCCCTACAGGCGTACTTTCGCATCAATACCGAAAACATGGGACAGTTCGAGCGCACCCTCATCATCGCCGACGAGGGTTCCCAGGTGCACTACGTGGAGGGTTGTTCGGCGCCGGTCTACTCCACCGACTCCTTACACTCGGCCGTCGTGGAATTGGTGGCTCTCAAAGGTGCACGCATCACCTACACGACGATTCAGAACTGGTCGAACAATGTGTACAACCTCGTCACCAAGCGAGCCCGCGCGGAAGAAGAGGCTCACGTGGAGTGGATCGACGGCAACATCGGTTCACGCCTCACGATGAAGTACCCGGCGGTCTACCTCATGGGACCAAAGGCATCCGGGGAGGTGCTCTCTGTGGCTTACGCCGGACCGGGTCAAGTTCAAGACGCGGGGGCCAAGATGGTCCACTGTGCGCCAGAAACCACGTCGACCATCGTGTCGAAGTCCATCTCGAAAGATGGCGGCACGACGGCGTACCGGGGACTGGTAAAGGTGGACGAGGGTGCTCGAGGTGCGAAGAGCTTCGTTCGTTGTGACGCGCTCTTGCTGGACGAGATATCGGTGTCCGAAACGAGGCCCTACATGGAAGTCGGAGAACAGGACGCCTCCATCGGACACGAGGCCACGGTGTCAAAGATCGGTGACGATCAGCTGTACTACCTGATGAGCCGAGGTTTGACGGAATCTCAGGCGATGGGCATGATCGTGAACGGCTTTATTGAGCCGGTGACGAGGACTCTCCCCATGGAGTACGCCGTCGAGTGGTCCCGATTGATTGAGCTTCAGATGGAGGGTTCCATCGGGTGAGGCACGGGGACTTTGGACCTCGGGGGCGATTGGGGCGCCAGTGGCACAATGGGGCTCGCTATGTCGATGCGTGAAGAGTGCAAGCACTATCAGAGTCGCACTTACTCCTCCGGCGAAGTGGCTCGATTTTGCTCGTTAGGAAATGCGCCCGACCAGCCCTGGTCGTGCCCCGAGGGTTGCGTCACGTTCGAGCCGCGTCTGGCCGACGCCGGTTGGGTGCACGGGTCCCTCGCTCGACGCCCCCAGGTCGAGGCGGAACCGGCCGACAACATACCGATTGAACAGCGTCGCGACCTCTTGCACGCGGCGGACGAGATCATTGACGCGATCGCTCCGGAGTTAATTGAAGAGCGGCGTCGCGAACTGGATCGTCAACGCGAGCCGCGGCGCGGTTGGAAGTTCTGGAAGCGCCCCTAGCGCCTATTACACTGCCGGAGTTCTATGACCTTTCTTGACCAGGCCCGTAATCGGGTACGCGCGAGTGGCAATCCCGAACAATCGAGGGCTCTCGAGTCCTTCGAAGCTCGCGGTTTACCCACGACCTCCGACGAAGTCTGGCGATACGCCCCGTTATCGACGCTGTCTCTCGACAACTACTCCGTCGCGGCAGGTCCGGTACCGCCGAGTGCGTCGACCGCGCGCGAGTTGGCCGGCAGAGCCTCGCTCGTGATCCGAGTCCACAATGGCGAGGTGATCTCCGTAGAGGGCTCACCGTCTGGGGTTGAGGTTACACAGCGCCCCGCCCACTTTGACGAACGCTTCGCTCATGACTCCTTCTCCCAGTTAGCACTCGCGATGAGCCCCGGGGTGGTTGAGGTCGTCGTCGCCCCCGGCACCGTGCTCGAGGGTCCGGTACTCATCGACTCGACCGTCAGTGCCGGAGCGAGTTTCCCCCTCCTTCGCGTAGTGGTGGGGGCCCGCAGTGAGCTGAGCGTGGTGGAGAACTTGAGTGGTGAAGCTGGGGCTCTCGTCGTGCCCTTGGCCGAGTACGTGGTGGAGGAGTCCGCCACTTTGCGACTCGGGACGTATCAAGATCTGGCCCCTGACGCCTGGCACGTAGCTCGCACACTGGCGACTGTGGGGCGAGACGCGACGGTGAGCCAGGCGGTGATATCGCTCGGCGCGTTCTACAACCGGTCCCGAAACGACGCCGATCTGGTCGCCCCGGGGGCGAGCAACGAACTTCGTACCACCTACCTCGGGCGAGGGCACCAAGTGCACGACTACCGCACTCGGCCGTTTCCTGGCGCATCTCGTACCACGTCGGTCCTCTTGTCTAAAGGTGCGGTCGCCGGTGAGTCGCGAAGCATCTATACCGGCCTCATCGAGATTGAGAAGGGGGCGAAGAAGACTGACGCGCGACAGACCAACCACAACCTGCTTCTCTCCCCCCACGCCCACGCCGACTCGGTGCCCAATCTGGACATCCGCGAAAACGATGTCGTCTGCGCCCACGCGTCGAGCGTGGGGCCCTTAGATGAGCTTCAGCGGTGGTACTTGGAGTCTCGCGGGGTGCCGCGCTCGGAGGCCGAGCGTCTCATGATTCAGGGCTTCTTATATGAGATGGTGGCGGCTCTACCCGGTGGAGTCGCCGCGGTGATCGAACAATCCCTCGCGAAAGAACTCGTCGACGTGGTGAGTGTCCGGTGAGTGACCTCGGTGCGTTAAGTGACTTCGTGGAGGGTCGGGCCTACCCGGTTGTCCACGAGGGTCGTCGATTGGTGCTGGTGAGGGTGGGGGAGTCGGTCTACGTACTGTCCGACCGCTGTTCTCACGAGGACTTCCCTCTTTCGGAGGGTGACGTCGACGTCGCCGATCTCACGATCGAGTGTGCCCGTCACGGAGCGATGTTTTCTCTCGAGACCGGTGAGCCGCACTCGTTACCGGCGACTCAACCGGTGACGCGAGTGGACGTCGTAGTAGAAGAAGGACGAGTAAGGATGGTGACATCGTGAGCCATTTAGTCATCGACGAACTGCGCGTCGACGTGGGGGGCCGCGAAGTCCTGAAGGGACTGAGTCTCGAGATGTCCTCGGGTGAAGTGCACGTCATCATGGGGCCCAATGGTTCAGGAAAGTCGACCTTGGCCCACGCGCTCGCGGGACACCCCGGGTACCGGGTGACGGGAGGACGGGTCAGTGTCGATGGCGTCGACATCCTGGAGTTGGCCCCCTCGGAACGCGTGTCCGCGGGACTCTTTCTCGCCCTCCAGCACCCCCTGGACGTTCCCGGAGTTCGCCTCGTCGACGCGCTCGTGAGCGCGGGGGCCACCGGTGACGTTCGGGCCCGTATGAGTGACGAGGCGTCGCGCGTCGACTTGCGCGACGAGTTGCTCGACCGCTTCATCAACGTGGACCTCTCCGGGGGAGAACGTAAGCGGGCCGAAATGGTGCAGTTTGGCGTGCTACAACCCCGTTTCGCCATTCTCGACGAGATTGACTCTGGTCTCGACGTGGACGCTCTCGGGGCGGTCGCTCGTCGTCTCGCGCTCTCCACGACCGAGTGGGGGTGTGGGGTGCTCGCCATCACTCACTTCCGCCGTCTACTGCACGAGTTGACCCCGAACGTTATTCACGTGGTGAGCGCCGGACGGGTCGTGGCGACGGGTGGACCCGAGCTCGCGGAGCAACTCGAGGCCGAGGGTTACGAACCCTTTTCCACTCTCGAGCGTTAACGATTTCTTAATACCCACTGGTAAACTTCAGGCATGTCGACCGGTTCCTACGACGGCCCCGGCGCACGCCCACCCGCCCACGGTCGCCGTGACGGCGTGGCGAACGCTCGGCGACTAGAAGCCCTCGGCGAGGCGATTGATGGGCGTCGCCCCACCGACTCGCAGCGATCGACGGGTTCACGTACCAGGTCGCGTTCCTCCTCACGATCGTCGACGTCGGGTTGGCGTCGCTACCGCGGACTCATCATCACCGGGGTGGCGGTGGTGCTACTCATCGCCGGAGTTCTCGGTGGGGGCTATCTCTACGGTTACTACCTCTTTTCCAAGATTCACAAGGTCACCGTGGCGGGTGAAGTCGCCCGTTTGCCCGGACAACCCTTCAACATCTTGGAGGTGGGCTCGGATTCACGCGCCGGTCTCTCGGGGGCGGTAGCGGCCCAGACGGGTGCCAACACGGGTTCGGTGTCGGGTCAACGAAGTGACGTCATCAAAATCATGCACGTCGATCCGACAAAGGGAACCATCACGGTTCTCTCCATTCCCCGCGACACCGTTGTCTCCATGTTGGGGGCATCGGTCGCCCATGGTTTTGGTCAGTTCAATCGACTGAACACCACGCTGTTCACCGACAACCCGTCGCTTTTGGCTCAGACCATTACGGCTAACTTCGGGATTCCGATCAACCACACCATCGTGGTGAGCTTCGCCGGCATCATCAACGCCACCAACGCCATTGGGGGAGTGAAAATGTACTTCCCCTACCCGGCGAAGGACACGATGTCCGGGCTGTACGTTCCCCACGCCGGGTGCGTCACGATTTCCAATACTCAGGCCCTCGCTCTGGTGCGTTCTCGGCACTACGAGTGGTATCAGTACGGGCAGTGGAACTACGACGCCACCTCTGACTACGGACGCATCTACCGCCAGAACGAGTACATCAAGGCAATGATCGATCGAGCCAAAGCGCTCTACAACCCCGTGACGATTGCATCATTCTTATCCCGCCTACCCGGCGGAATCACGCTGGACTCCAACTTCTCCTACTCCGAACTGATCGGCCTCGCCATCAAGTTCCACTCGATCAATCTCGGGTCCCTGTCGACCTACACCCTGGCCACGACGCCCTCTCAGAGTGGGTCTCTCGGGTCCATCTTGACGGTGGTCGAACCGGCGGGTGAGCAACAACTCGTCAAGATATTTGGTAGTCAACTGATGCGCCCGACTAACCCGCCACCGAACGCTCAATTTCAGGTTGTGGCGCCCCCGGTGCTCAATGCCGCGACGACGGCCCTCAGCACTGGCTCGCACTCGACGAGCGCAACGTCGGCCAGTCTGACGGCGGCGACGTCGGCTCCGGTCACCACCACGACGGTGGAGGGTGACCAGTGGTTCGACCCTTACCCCTGCTGAGGTGACCCTGGGTCGAGTGCCTGAGCGAGGGTGTTCCACGCGAGGGTGGCGCACTTAATGCGCACGGGGAATTTGGAGACTCCCGAGAGAGACGCAATTTCTCCCAAACTCCGTAGCGCGTCCTCGGTGGGTTCGACGGTCTCGGAGGTCATCATGTCTTTAAACTGGACGATGAGGCCGCGGACGTCGTCAATGGAGCGTCCCTTCACGGCCGCGCTCATCATCGACGACGACGCCTGGGAGATGGAGCACCCGTGCCCCGAGAGCTTGACGTCGCGAATGACGTTGTCCTCCACGAGCAAGTACACCGTGATTTCGTCTCCGCACAGGGGGTTATGTCCATCGGCTCGTCGAGCCGGGGGAGTCGGTAACTCTCCCCGATTCCGAGGGGTGCGGTAGTGGTCCATCACGATCTCTCGGTAGAGGTCGTTGAGGGGGGGCATCTGGCTCACGAGAACATCTCCACGGCGTGACCGAGGGCGTCGACGAGGGTGTCCACCTCGGAGGCGAGTGAGTACGGACCAAAGGACGCTCGTGCGGTAGCGGCCAGGCCGAACCGACGCATCAGGGGCTTAGCGCAGTGGTGCCCCGGTCGAACACACACGCCGTACTGGTCGAGTACCTGAGAGACGTCGTGGGGGTGAACTCCCTCGACGTCGAGGGAGATGACTCCGCCGCGGTCGAGGGTGTCGGTCGGACCGATGACTCGAACTCGACCGTCAAAGCTCGTCGCCAATTGGTCGAGGGCGTACGTGGTGAGGTCGCGCTCGTGTTGGGCGACCGCCTCCATCGTGATTGAAGTGAGATAGCGCACGGCCGCCGAGAGTCCCACCGCCTCGGCAATCGGGGGAGTGCCCGCTTCGTACTCGGCCGGACCCGACGCCGGAGTGAACCCGTCGAGGGTGACGTCGGAAATCATGCCTCCACCTCCGAGAAAGGGTGGGGTTCTCTCCCAGTGCTCCGCCTTCGCCCAGAGCACACCAATTCCCGTCGGCCCCAGCATCTTGTGAGCGGAAAAGGCGAGAAAATCTG